>JANYAW010000066.1 GCA_025361105.1 Rhodocyclaceae bacterium
GTCTTGGCCGAAGACGATCAGGATTGGCCACAGACTGATGTGATGGCGCTGGCTGACAAATTGATCGTGCTCCGTTGTGGTGGCGCGACGCGCGCGGCGACGGTGAGCAATGGGCTGAGTGCGATGGCCGAAGCGGTCAGCACTGATGATTGGATTTTGGTGCACGATGCAGCACGGCCTTGCATCACTGTCCCGCAAATTGAAAATTTAATTGCCGCCATTGCTGCCGACAAGAATAGCGTCGGCGGCTTGCTGGCGATGCCGTTGGCCGATACGCTTAAGCGTGGTGAGCGTCAGACAACAGACCGAACCTACGTGGCCGCCACCGTGCCGCGTGAAGGCTTGTGGCAGGCGCAAACGCCGCAAATGTTTCGTTATGCTTTGCTGCGTAAGGCGCTCGATATTGCGCCACAAGTGACTGATGAAGCCAGCGCGATTGAAGCGCTGGGATTGCGACCACAGTTGATAGCATCCGATGCGACGAATCTCAAAGTCACCTATCCTGCGGACTTCAAATTGGCGGAAATGATTTTGCTATCTCGGGCGACAATATGAATTCTCCATTTCGGATTGGTCAAGGTTGTGACGTGCATGCGCTGGTTGGCGGACGTTCGCTGATTCTTGGTGGCGTGACTATTCCGTATCACCTCGGCTTGCTTGGGCATTCGGATGCCGACGCACTGCTGCATGCAATCACCGATGCGCTGCTTGGTGCGGCCGGGCTGGGTGATATCGGCGGCATGTTTCCCGATACCGACGCACGCTGGCGAGGCGCAGACAGCCGTGCTTTGTTGCGCGCTGCATTGGTTGCGGTGAATGATGCCGGATGGCGAGTGGGTAATGTCGATGCCACCATCATTGCCCAAGCACCACGCATGACAACCTATGTCGATGCAATGCGGGCAAATATCGCGGCGGATTTGGCGTTGGCACTCAATGCGGTGAACATAAAGGCCAAGACCAGCGAGCGCTTGGGCTTTGTCGGTCGTGGCGAAGGTATTGCCACCGAAGCCGTGGCCTTGCTGGTCGCCGTGGGCTGATGCAATACCCAATGCCAATATCATGGCCACGGTTAGAATCGCCACAAACTTCTGAGGAGCCAATCCGTGGTCAAGTTATTTGGTGAAGCCAAACTGTCAGCCCGTCTTGAGACACTGCGCACAGTATCTTTGTTTGCGCAACTCAAACCGCGCGAACTGCGTATCGTCGATGGACTTCTGCACGAGCGCAGCTATCTCGCCGATGAAGTGGTGTTTGATGAAGGCGAGGATGGTCAAGCCTTGTATGTGGTGCTCTCAGGCGAAGTATTGATAGTGCATCCTGACGATGTAGATCAAGGCGATGGCTTGGTGGCGACGCTTGGTCACGGTGAATTTTTTGGCGACATGGCATTGATCGACACTTGGCCACGCGCTGCCCAAGCGCGCGCTGCCGTGCCGACTGTGCTGGGCGTTTTGTTTCGTCCTGATTTCCAAACCTTGATGGCAACACATGCCCGCATCGCCTCCAGAATCGCCTTGCAATTAGCGCGCGAAATGGGGCAACGCTTGCGCCAGCGTGTCGATACCGCATCAAAAGGACGTGGCAAGCTGTGAGCGGCTCGACGGTAGTCGGGGTAAACAACGCGCCGCACAGTGAGCCACACAGCGGGCCGCTGGTGTGGGCTGCCATCATCTCCATCACCTGCTTGTTACTGTTCTTGTTCCAGAAAATTCTTTGGTTGGTCGTACCGATGTTGCTGGCGCTGATTTTGTACTACGCACTGGTCGCGCCTTTGCAATGGCTGATTTATCGCGGCGTGTCGCGCGAAGCTTCGGCAAGTATTGCGATCCTGGCTTTCATGACCTTGCTGGTGGTTGGAATGCTTGCCGCGGTGCCGTGGGTGGTGAGCAATCTGGCCAATCTACAAAGCGGTGTGGCGCGCTATGTCGACGGTGGCACGATGTTTATGGATAGTAGTTTGCGCGGCTTGGAACGGAGTTTTTCGATATTGCGCGAAGCGCATTTGGCCGATACGGTGTCGAAGCGATTGGCGGAAAATTCCGGTTCCTTGGCCGAAAAAATTGAACCGATTGTGGTCGGCTTGATGACCTGGACGCCTTCGCTGTTGTTGGCACCCTTCCTGGCATTCTTCTTTCTGCG
>JANYAW010000097.1 GCA_025361105.1 Rhodocyclaceae bacterium
CAGCCTGATTGGTCAATTTGGCGTAGGCTTTTATTCCTCGTTTATCGTGGCTGACAAAGTTACGGTGCTTACCCGTCGCGCCGGAATGCCGGCCAGCGCCGGTGTGCGCTGGGAATCCGAAGGCGCTGGCGAGTTCACCATTGAAGCGCTGGAGAAGGCCACCCGTGGCACGGAAATCACCTTGCATTTGCGTACCGAAGGCCAGGACGATTTGCTCGCCAGTTACAAACTCAAAAGCATCATTCGCAAATATTCCGATCACATCATGCAGCCGATAGTGATGAAAAAAGAAGAATGGAATGCCGAGGCCAAGGCGCAGGTGATGACCGATGAAGACGAAACCGTTAATCAGGCGTCGGCCTTGTGGGCGCGTAACAAGAGCGATATTACGCCCGAGCAATACACCGAGTTTTACAAGCACGTCGGCCATGATTTTGAAGACCCGCTGACGTGGACCCACGCACGGGTGGAAGGAAAGTCGGAATACACGCAACTGCTCTACATTCCCTCGCGCGCACCCTTCGACATGTGGGATCGCAATGCGCGGCACGGCATCAAGCTGTATGTCCGCCGTGTGTTCATCATGGACGATGCCGAGCAATTGATGCCGACCTATTTGCGCTTTGTGCGTGGCGTGGTGGACTCGGCGGATTTGCCATTGAACGTGTCGCGCGAGATTTTGCAAGAGTCGAAAGACATCGAAAGTATCCGCAACGGCTGTTCGAAAAAAGTGCTGGGCATGCTCTCCGATTTGGCCGAAAGTGACGAGGCCGAGAGCAAAGAAAAGTACGCCAAATTCTGGGCCGAATTCGGCCGCGTGTTGAAGGAAGGCGTGGGCGAAGATTTTGCCAACAAAGAGAAAATCGCCAGCCTGTTGCGTTTCGCATCAACGCTTGCCGACACCACGGATGAGACAGTCTCGCTGGCCGCTTACATTGCGCGCATGAAGCCGGAGCAGGAAAAGATTTACTTCGTCACCGCCGAGACTTTCAATGCGGCGAAAAACAGCCCGCATCTGGAAGTCTTCCGCAAGAAGGGCATAGAAGTTCTGTTGCTCTCCGATCGGGTTGATGAATGGGTGGTTTCCAACCTCAGTGAATTCGATGGCAAGGCTTTGGTGTCGGTCGCCAAAGGCGGTTTGGACTTGGGCAAGCTGGAAGATGAGGCCGAGAAGCAAGCGCAGGAAAAAGACGCAGGCGACTTCAAGGAGCTGACTGAGAAGATTGCAAAATCTTTGGGGGAACGGGTGAAGGAAGTTCGCGTTACGCATCGGCTGACCGATTCACCAGCTTGTTTGGTGGCCGACGAGCATGAGGTGTCGGGTAATTTGGCGCGCATCTTGAAAGCCGCCGGACAAAACGCGCCCGCCTCAAAACCTATCTTGGAAATCAATCCTCATCATCCTGTCGTGCTGCGGATGAAAGCTGAAGAAAATCGCTTCGATGATTGGGCGGCGGTGTTGTTCGACCAGGCATTGTTGGCCGAAGGTGGACATCTGGACGACCCAGCGACGTTTGTGAAGCGGATGAATCAGTTGATGCTGGATATGAGCGGAACGGCGGAGAGTTAATCGTTGTCTCGTTTGGTTGTGAAAAACGGCGAGTGCTTTGGGGCGCTCGCCGTTTTTTTGTCCTAATGACGGCGTATCACCAGCACCAACTGGCGAAATCTTGTATTTGGACTATTGGACTGGTGAGGTTTTAATTTTGGCCTTGGCAGATGCTTTGCGCTTTGTTTTGCCTTTGCCTTTTTTCGGCGGCTCGATGCCGTGATCTTTCAGGCAAGTACGCAGGGCGGTGCCTTGCAGACTCTTGCAGGACTCTTTGGCATCTTGTTCCAACTGGCAGCGCGTTGGATTGGGTGCGGCCTTGCAGTCGGGCGGGGGTAAGCGGGTGAGCAGGCAATCGCGCTTTGCGGTGCCGTGCAGGTTGGCGCAAGCAGCGATGGCATCGGCGCGGGCAAGGCAGCGCACGGGATCGCGGGCCTGCGCACAATCGTCTAATTCGGCGTTGACTTGGGCTGGCGCGGCGGTGGCGATGAGGGCGCAAACTACGGCGATGATGCCTTGCACTAACGCGACGACAATTTTGTTTTTGATGATGGAATTCATGATCTCTCCGCTGACCTATTCGCTAACCTCGCCGCTGACCTCGCCACTGACAAGCGGGGAATGCTTTGCGGCATCATAGACGCATCCTGCGTTATAGTCGGCATATGCGTTTTTCTATCGGCCACCGCCATGAATGCACCTTCTGTTGAAACCAAAACCGATCATCGCTTGACTTTGCCCGAGGTCGTTGATGCGCTCGTCGCCGATGGTCTGGTGGATGCGGCGATTGCCGAGACTTACAAAAAAGAGCGACGATATTTTCGTGGCGATCAGCATCCGCTTATTGCGATTTCCGAGGCGCACTGGAAATCGCTCAAGCCACCGCATCGGATGCTTGATCTTGCCGGCTTGACGCAATGGTTGGCGAGTTGGTGTGGCATTCCTTATTTTCATATTGATCCGCTCAAGGTGAATTTTTCCATCGTCACCGAAGTGATGAGCAGCGTTTATGCGACGCGGTTTCGGATTTTGCCGGTCGAGGTGACTGCCGATGAAGTAGTGATTGCGACGGCCGAGCCGTGGCAACGCGGGTGGGAAACCGAGATGGCACCCATTCTCAAAAAACCGATTCGGCGGGTGATTTCCAGCCCCGACGACATTGCGCGCTATCAGGTGGAGTTTTACAACCTGGCCAAGTCAGTCAAAGGCGCGATGCTCAAGGGCGATATTTCAGGCGGTGCGTCGAATTTTGAGCAACTGGTCGAGCTGGGTAAGAGCAGCAAGAATTTTGATGCCAACGACCAGCATATTGTTCGCATCGTTGATTGGTTGTGGCAATACGCGTTCGATCAACGCGCTTCGGATATTCATGTCGAGCCCCGTCGCACTATGGGTTTGGTGCGCTTTCGCATCGACGGCGTGTTGCATCAGGTGTATCAAATTCCGATGGCGGTGCTCAGCGCCATGACCAGCCGGATAAAAATTTTGGGTCGTATGGATGTGGTTGAGAAGCGCCGGCCACAAGATGGCCGCATCAAAACACGGATGCCCGATGGTGTCGAAGTGGAGTTGCGGCTGGCGACCTTGCCCACTGCATTTGGTGAAAAATTGGTGATGCGGATTTTTGATCCGGACGTCTTGGTACGCGATTTTTCCGAACTCGGTTTTGATGTCGACGAAGAAGCCAGTTGGAAAAAAATGTCGTCCAGCCCCAACGGCATTATTTTGGTCACCGGCCCAACCGGTAGCGGCAAGACAGTGACGCTGTATTCGACGCTGAAAACGCTGGCGACACCGGAAGTCAATGTTTGTACGCTGGAAGACCCGATAGAAATGGTCGAGGCGGCGTTCAATCAAGTGCAGGTGCAGGCCGATATCGGCGTGAACTTTGCGGCGGGCATACGCTCGTTAATGCGGCAAGACCCGGACATCATCATGGTCGGCGAAATTCGCGATCTGGAAACCGCCGACATGGCGATACAGGCGGCCCTAACGGGACATTTGGTGTTGTCCACTTTGCACACCAATGACGCGCCATCGGCGATGACGCGGCTGGTTGATTTGGGTGTCGCGCCGTATCTGCTTTCGGCCACCGTGATCGGTGTGATGGCGCAGCGATTGCTGCGCACACTGTGCCCGCACTGTAAGCAACCCGGCGGCATGCGCGAGGAAGACGAGCTGGCGTGGAACGCCTTGGTTGCGCCGTGGAAGGCCGCCAAGCCGCAGCAGATTTATCGGCCGGCAGGTTGTCTGGAATGCCGCATGACGGGCTTTATGGGACGCATTGGCATCTATGAAATCATGGCCATGACGCCAGAAATCAAACGGCTGGTTGCCAATCGCGCTGACCTTTCCAAGCTGCGTGAGCAGGCGATTCGTGAGGGCATGAAGCCACTGCGAATCGCTGGTGCGCGCAAGGTCGCGGCTGGCGTGACGACCATCGAAGAAGTGCTCAAAGTCGCGCCGCCAGCAGAGATGGAATGGGCAAAATAATGCGCACACGTGCACGCAGATGCACCGCAGATGCACAGGCATACACAGACGCATGGTAATTAGGAGGGATGCTCTAGGCGGTTAGGTTGTCCGCTCTAGTTTGTTTGTCGATACTGCTCGCCATACACCGGTGATGCAGCAAATTTGGCCGGTGGAAAGATTCATATTCCCCGCACCTTAATTGACTCACACTCGACACACTGGAGAAAATAATCATGGCAACTGCACCGAAGAAAGTTACTAAACCCGCTGCTAAGACAACCATCAAGGCCACCGTCAAACCCGCAGCCGTTAAAGCCAAAGTGGCGAAGACCGTTGCTGCTGTCAAGGCCAAAGCCAAGACCGTGAAGACTGGCAAAGCTTCCACTACCACGCTGGAAAAAGTCACCGCCGCGAGCCGCAAAAACGCCAGCGCCGCTGTCAACATGACGCGTGACGCGTCGTTCAAACTGATCGACTCACAGCGCGCTGTATGGCTGGCTGGTTTGGGCGCGTTGGCCAAGGCTAGTGCCGCAACTGGCACGCAAGGCGAGAAAGTGTTCGAAGCGCTCGTCAAAGCTGGCGCGACCATGGAATCGCAAGGCCGTGTTGCAATCGACAGCAATGCTGATCGCCTCAAGAAAGGTATCGACACCGCTGCTGACGCAATGGACAAAAACATCGATCAGTTCGGCAAGACTTTTGATGCGCAAGTTGAAATGGCGCTGGATCGTTTGGGCTTCCCGAAAGCTGACGCGTTCAAGAACGTGCTTGAGCGTTTGACCGATTTGTCGAAGAGCTTGGAAGCTAAGGTTCGTTCGACTCTGGGTCGTTAATTCTTAGCAATTCGTCGGCGTGCTTCTGCGCTGACTGCATGAAACAAAAAAAGCCGCTGTGAGAAATCGCAGCGGCTTTTTTGTGGACCGAATTTCATCCGATTTGCCGGATACTAGTAGGTCTTCCAGTACTCCGCCGGGAATGGCGGTTTGCGACCGACCAAGCTTTCCAGCAACGCAAGCTCGATATCGGAATGATTCATGATCGGCGCGGGCAGCATCGACGTGGCCATTTTTGGATTGCCGTGAATGTAGAGCGGATGGTCGTGGTGCTTGGTGGTGATGGTTTCCTTCTGGTCAGGTGCGGCGGTGGGTACGAGTTCTGCCGTACCGTAGCACAGGCAGAAGTAGGTTCGATCTGCTTTGTCGTTCATCAAACTTGGTTCATCTTCGATATAACAACCCGTGCCGCGAATTCCTATCGTCGCGGTTGAGGTTTGTATGGTGCGCTGACCCTTGCCAAACACCGACAAAATTTTGCCAGTCAGTACGCGCATCAAGTGCGCTGTTTCGCCGCTACCAAAAGTCACGGTGGAATTGTCGCGTTGAAAGAACGCATCTTGTCCGATGACATAAATCGCTTGTGATTTCACGCCAGTAACTATCGTGTCACCGTTTTTGAGCAGCATGCCTTCGCGTGCAATTGCGCCGTTGACGTGTACCTCTCCGGTGATTTTGTGCATGCCGGTGACGATGGGATCTTTGCCGTTGGCGAGGGCGTTGCGTATCAGACCGGACATCCCTATACCGCTAACAATGCCAGTCAATGCAAGATGCTTGAGAAATTGACGGCGAGGCGATTTGCGTGTGCTCATGGCAGTTCTCCGGGTTAGCTACTTATTCAGCTCACGCATGCCGCGAGCCAAACCTTCGATGGTGAGCGGGAACATACGCTCGGAAAAAATCGTGCGGATGATTTGAATGGAATGTCGATATTCCCACAAACGCTCCGGCTCGGGATTGAGCCAAATTGCGCGCGGCCAGGTATCGAGCACGCGTTGCAGCCAGGTCGCGCCAGCTTCTTCATTGCTGTATTCAACCGAGCCACCGGCTTGCATGATTTCATAAGGGCTCATGGTCGCGTCACCCACGATCACAACCTTGTAATCCTCGCCGTATTTGTGCAATACATCCCACAGCGGAAAGCGCTCGCCATGACGGCGACGATTGTCTTTCCAGACGTAATCGTAAATGCAATTATGGAAATAGAAATATTCCATATGTTTGAATTCGCTTTTGGCGGCAGAGAATAATTCCTCACAAACCTTGATGTGATCGTCCATCGAACCGCCGATATCGAAGAACAACAAAACTTTGATTTTGTTGTGCCGCTCGGGACGCATTTTGATATCCAGCCAACCCGCATTGCGCGCGGTGCCGGTGATGGTGCCGTCCAGATCCAATTCGTCTTGTGCGCCTTCGCGGGCAAAGCGGCGCAAGCGACGCAGCGCGACTTTGATGTTGCGCGTGCCCAGTTCTATCTTGTCGTCAAGGTTGCGATATTCGCGGTTTTCCCAGACCTTGATGCCGGTGCGATTGCCACCCGATTCGCCGCCGATGCGGATGCCTTCGGGATGAAATCCACCATTGCCAAACGGCGAACTGCCGCCGGTGCCTATCCATTTATTGCCGCCTTGATGACGGCCTTTTTGTTCCTCCAAGCGCTTGCGGAATTCCTCCATCAATTTGTCCCAACCGAGCTTTTCCAGCTTGGCTTTTTCCTTGGCGCTCAAATGCTTTTTCATCATCGCCTTGAGCCATTCTTCCGGAATATCAGCTTCCAATCCGGGGATGCTCTCCACACCTTTGAAATACTCGGCAAAGGCCTGGTCAAACTTGTCGTAATTGGTTTCGTCCTTGACCAGACAAGTGCGCGACAAAAAATAAAAATCGTCGAGTGAATGCCCGGCCAAGCGTGCTTGCAAACCTTCGAGCAAGGTCAAATATTCCCGCGTCGAAACCGGAACTTTTTTTGCTTTGAGGTGGAGGAAAAAATCAATCAGCATGATGGTTGGAACTCAGCGATTGTGCTTCGCCATATAAACTAGGCGCTCAAACAAATGCACGTCTTGTTCATTCTTGAGCAGCGCACCATGCAATGGTGGAATCGCCGTCTTGTGATCTTTCGAATGCAGCGCTTCTGGCGGAATGTCCTCGGCTAGCAAAAGCTTGAGCCAGTCGAGTAGTTCGGAAGTCGACGGTTTTTTCTTTAGCCCGGGAATTTCCCGCAGGCCAAAAAATACTTCCAGTGCTTCCTTCAGTAAGGCTTGTTTCAAGCCGGGGAAATGCACGTCGACGATTTTGGTCATCGTCTCGCGATCAGGAAATTTGATGTAGTGGAAAAAGCAGCGGCGCAAAAATGCATCGGGCAATTCTTTTTCGTTGTTCGAGGTGATGAACACCAAAGGCCGTTGCGTCGCCTTGATCGTCTGACGCGTTTCATACACATGAAATTCCATGCGATCCAATTCGCGCAGCAAATCATTGGGAAATTCGATATCGGCCTTGTCAACTTCGTCGATCAAAATCACACACGGCGTTCCCATCTCAAACGCCTGCCAAAGCACGCCCTTGAGAATGTAGTTGGAAATATCGTTGACCTTCTCGTTGCCCAATTGCGAATCACGCAAACGCGACACTGCATCGTATTCATACAAACCTTGCTGCGCCTTGGTGGTCGATTTGATATGCCATTGCAGCAGCGGTACGTTGAGCGCCGCGGCAACTTCCTCAGCCAACATCGTCTTGCCGGTGCCCGGCTCGCCTTTGATTAACAGCGGTCGCTGCAAAGTCATCGCCGCATTGACAGCCAACATCAAGTCCGGCGTCGCAACGTAATTCTCAGTTCCAGTAAAGCGCATGTTCATTGTTTCTCCTCAAGTGTTGCGAGTGATTATCGCAAACTTGGTTTGGATGGCGAGCGATGTTGAACGGTGCGATTTGTTATGACTTAACGGCGTGTCGCCAGCACCAACTGACGAATTTTTACAAACACCGCCGCATACACTCAAGATACGCATCACTATCCGGCGGCAAACCATCACGTTGCGCTCGCCACATGGTTTCGCCGAGACATTCCAGTACGGCGTGCAAAGCCGTGTGTCGGTCGCCACTTCGCTGTTGGAGTTGCTCAAAAATTTTGCGTATCCCTGGCGGTTGGTCGATGGAGAGTTGTTCTTCAATCGCCAAATGCAATGACATATGCAAGAACGGATTGGTTTCGCCTTGTTCGGGTGTCCATTCACGCGTCGCTGCATCCGGTGCTTCGAGTAGCGCGTGATATTCGTGATGCCATTCGATGATGTCGGCAGCTAGTGTTTCCAGCGCGGTTGCCGGTAATTTGCTGCGGCGTTTTTGCCATGTTTCGATAAGAAACTGGCGCGCTTGATCGCGGCTGGGCTTAAACATGGGTTTTATTTTTATAGCTGCACAAATCGTTTACCACGCAGCGAAAACATTCTGGCGTGCGCGCTTTGCAGGTGTAGCGACCGAGCAAAATCAGCCAATGATGGGCGTGTTGGCGAAATTCCGACGGCACTGACTTGAGCAGTTTTTGTTCGACGATTTCGACGTTCTTGCCCAAGCCCAAACCGGTGCGATTGGCGACGCGAAAAATGTGGGTATCGACGGCCATGGTTGGTTCGCCAAAGACGACGTTGAGCACGACATTGGCGGTCTTGCGGCCCACACCGGGCAGGGCTTCCAAGGCTTCGCGGTTGTGCGGCACTTCGCCACCATGCTGTTGCAAAATTTGCTGTGTGAGTGCAGCAACGTTTTTCGCTTTCGTACGATATAGCCCGATGGTTTGTATGTATTCGCTGATGCCTTCTTCGCCAATCGCTAACAAAGATTGTGGTGTCGGATGCGCGCGAAACATCGGCCGCGTGGCGCGATTCACGCCTTTGTCGGTGGCTTGCGCCGAGAGCACGACGGCCACCAGCAATTGAAACGGTGTGGCGTATTCCAACTCGGTTTTTGGTTCCGGCTCAATCGCCGCGAGGCGTGCAAAAAATTCCCGACGGGCAGCGAGTTTCATGCTGCGTCGGTGGCGGCGACATCGCCATGCGTGTGCTGATGGTGTCGCTGCTCATGCCGTCGTGCAATGGCGCGTGCTTCGAGCCAGTTGCGTCCGGCGACCATAAAACCGAGCACGAAAAATGCGCCGGGCGGCAGGATGGCAATCAAGAATCCTGGATACGCTTCCGGCAAAACCTGGATGGCGTGAAGTGAAGGGAAGATCATTTCTATTCCGGAAAGTATCGTGCCTTGCGCGATGAATTCACGAATCAGCCCCAGCAAACCAATCACCCAAACAAGCCCTACGCCCATCATCAAACCGTCAAGCGATGAGGCAGCGATACCGTTCTTCGCAGCAAATGCTTCAACTCGCGCGAGCACAATGCAATTGGTGACAATCAGTGGAATGAAAATTCCAAGCACTAAATACAAGTCATGGAGAAAAGCATTGAAAGCCAGGTCAATCACCGTTACCAGCGAAGCAATCACCAAAATGAAAACGGGGATGCGAACTTCATAGGGAATGAAACTCCGCAACGCCGCGATGACCAGATTTGACAACATCATCACGATGATTGTCGCGATGCCCAAACTTACTGCGGTGACAAGTGACGTACTCACGGCGAGCACGGGGCACATTCCGAGTAGTTGTGCAAGGATGCTGTTTTGCTTCCATGCGCCATTCCAAATGATTTCCTTGTAGGCATTCATTCCGTGGCCTCCATGCGCTGATTTGCGGCAAGTGAAAAAAGTTTTGCCTGATGCGCGTCCACCCAACTCAGTGCGCGCGCGCTGGCGTTGGTGACGGCGCGGGCGCTGATGGTTGCTCCAGCCATCTGATCGAAATTACCCCCATCTTTCTTGACACGCCACAGTGTTTGAGGAACCTCGGAAAATCCCAGTCCGTTGAATTGGGTAATCCATGGACGACGCTTGTTCCGGTCTTTTTTGGGATCTATGTAGTCACCCAAACCTGGTGTTTCCTTGTGTTGGGTTACCCGTAGGGCGAGTAATTTCCCTTCTGCACTGACTGCCAATAACAAGCCGATTTTTCCTGAATAACCATCGGGCGCAATCGCTTCAACAATCAGTGCAACTGGCCTGCCTTCTCGTCTGGCACGGTACACGGTCGTTTCTCCCATCGTATTCAAGGCGGTTTGTGGGGGTAGCAAGACATGGTCGCGCAGCAAGTCATTGTCATACAGACTGACGGGCAGCACTTCATTGACGAGTCGCAATTTCTCAGCTTCCGCGCTCACTGCGATTTGCGCTTCGGTACTGAGATAAGTACCTGCCACGACGCCGGTGAATACCAGCATGTAGGCGAGCAGGATGGTCGCTGTGCGCAGAGATACGCGTACGGCAGTTGGCTCACGGTAGCTGGTGTCGGTGTCAGTCATGTTTTGGCTTCGCGTTTGATTTTTGCCCGAACACTGGCGGCTGGGTGTACATGTCAATGAGTGGTGCTGTGACGTTCATCAACAACACGGCAAACGCTATGCCGTCAGGGTAGCCGCCGAAATGACGAATTAGCCAAGTCATCAGCGCTGCGCCTGCGGCGAAGATTAGTTTTCCGCGCGGCGTGGTGCAGCTTGATACTGGATCGGTGACAATAAAAAAAGCGGCCAACAAAGTGCCACCGCTGAGCAATTCAAACGGGATGCCGTTGAAATGCGCGGGGTCGAGTTGATTTGAAATTCCAGCGACCAAAGATAGCAACAACAAAAATGCCGTCGGCATATGCCAAGTGATGATGCGTTGTTGCAGCAACCAAAGTCCGCCGAGCAAATATCCACCGGCTATCCAATCCCAACCATACCCCAAGCGTGGCGTGTTGACGAGCACGGTTTGAACGGTGGTGCTTGCATCTGCGCCATGCAACGCAGTGCGCAAGGTATCCAGTGGTGTGGCCGAGGTGATGGCATCCATCGTTGATGCGCCAAAAATCAATTCGCAAGCGTGCTGAAAATTAATCGTAGTCGCTACATTCGGCCAGCGCGACATCAATAAGGGATAGGCAACAATCATCAGCGCGAATGCAACCATAGCCGGATTGAACGGGTTTTGACCCAGCCCCCCATAGAGGTGTTTGGCCACAATGATGGCGACCAAAGTGCCGACAACGATAAGCCACCAAGGCCCGAGCGGCGGGAAGCTCAGGGCAATCAGCCACGCAGTGACCAAGGCCGAACCGTCGCTGGCAAAAAGCCAGATGGGTCGATTGCGCAGCTTTAACACCAATGCTTCGGCAGCGATGGCGGTGAATGAAGCCAACACGATTTGAATCAATACAGCCGGCCCGAAAAACCAGACGTAGGCGACGATGCCGGGAATCAGCGCGAGCACCACGCGCAACATTACCGATTGCACGCTTGAAGCTTTGGTCAGGTAGGGAGAGTTGTGAGCCATGAATTTATCTGTCGATATATTTTGTCAGTTGGTGCTGGTGATACGCCGTCAAATAAACTTTAAGCGTCCGGTGGCAAATGCGGTTTGGCGTGTTCGCGAATTTCAGCACGCCGTGCCTCGATTGCGCTGATTTCGGCTAATTGCTCGGCGCTGAGTTGTTGGGTGTTTTGTGGCGTTGTTGTGCCTTGTTGTTCGCGTGCACGCGCTATCGCGGCGGCAATTAGTGCGGCTTTTTCGTTAGCTTCATTGCTGGTTTCTGCAGTGGAAATTTCAGCTGCGTCCGTGGTGACGACCATTGTGGCGAGTTGTTTTGCCGCAGCGGCTGCCGCCGCACGGGCAGCTAATCGTGCGGACTTTTCCTGTTCGTCACGCACATCGCGGAATTGCCGAAACTCGAAGCGATCACGCGCTTCATCTGCCAAGGATTTTTCTTTCTCGCGCGCCCATATTTCGCTCTTGGCGAAACGGTAGTAATCGACCAAGGGAATGTTGGACGGACACACGTAGGAACAGCAGCCACATTCAATGCAATCGAATAAATGATATTCCTGCGCCTTGCCAAAAATTTTGGCGCGCGAGAACCAATACAACTCCAAAGGTTGCAAATCGGCAGGGCAGGCAATCGCACATTCGCCGCAGCGAATGCAGGGCATTTCGGGTGCAGGCGGCGGGAAGATTTTGTTCGAGCCTAGCAAAATACAGTTGGTCGCTTTGACCACTGGAACCTCATCACCGGGTATCTCAACGCCCATCATCGGGCCGCCCATGATTAAGCGATTGGTGTCTGGTAATGGTTCGCAAGCGGCAATGATGTCTTTGATGGCGGTGCCAATCAATACGTCGAAATTGCGCGGCGCGCCGACGTTGCCGGCGACTGTCACTATGCGAGAGATCAAAGGTCGACCCAAGCTGATCGCCTCATAGATGGCGAGCGCTGTCGCCACGTTGAAGCATTGCACGCCATAGTCAATCGAGCGCTTTCCGTGCGGCACTTCAATACCGGTAATCACGCGTATCAATTGTTTCGCGCCGCCAGCCGGATAGCGCGTCGGCACGGCGACCACCAGTAAATCATCAGTGCGATTATCACCAAATCGCACTGCAGTTTGCATCACGGCGATGGCTTCCGGTTTGTTATCTTCGATGCCGATGCGGACGTGTTTCGCGCCGAGAATTTCGCGCATCAGCTGCACGCCGCGAACGATGTCGTCGGCACGCTCGCGCATCAGCATGTCGTCGCACGTGATATACGGCTCGCATTCTGCACCGTTGATGATCAGTGTTTCGATTCCACCCTGACGATCTGCGTTCAGTTTGAGATGCGTCGGGAAGACCGCGCCACCAAGACCAACCACGCCGGAATCGCGAAGGTAATCGCGGATTTCTTGCGGCGTCGCTTTCTTGTAATCAAACGCTTGGCAGGCTATCCATTCATCGCGTCCGTCAGATTCAAGCACGATGCACAATGACGACAGACCTGATGGATGTGGCATGCGCCGCATTTCGATGGCAACGACGGTGCCTGATGTCGATGCATGCACGGCCGATGAAACATCGCCGTCTGCATCGCCGATGCGTTGACCTTTTTTCACCTGCTCGCCGACAGCAACAATCGGGCGCGGTGTACCGCCGATGCTTTGGTGCAAAGGAATGACTAGCTCAGTTTGTGCTGGCGATACGCCGATAGACAAGCGGGTTGACGCGTCTTTGTGATAGTCGGGTTTGACCCCACCATTGAAATCAAACAAAGATTCCAGCAGCGTGGTCATGAGATTCCGGCTGTCGGATGTAGGGCGACGACAGGATATTTCCACTTCCACGTTTCCACTGTCTCGTGCAGCGTTTCCATCGTGATGCAATCGACCGGACAAGGCGGCAAACATAGCTCGCAACCCGTACATTGCTCAGCAATGACGGTGTGCATTTGTTTGGCCGCGCCGACAATCGCATCGACCGGACAAGCCTGAATGCATAAGGTGCAGCCAATGCAAGTTTGCTCATCAATGACAGCTACGGCTTTAGGTTTTTCAACGCCATGTTCGGCCGAGAGCGACTTGAATTCGCGGCCAAGCAGATCGGCGAGTTTGCGTATACCTTCCTCGCCACCTGGTGGGCACTGATTGATTTCCGCCTCGCCACGCGCAATTGCTTGCGCATAAGGTTTGCAGCCCGGATAGCTGCATTGACCACATTGCGTTTGCGGCAAGATCGCGTCAATTTTTTCAACCAGCGGGTCGCCTTCAACGCGAAACTTAACCGCCGCGTAACCCAGCGCTGCACCGAGCACGATTGCGCCAAGAGACATTACCAAGATGGCTTCAAGCATGGCTATTTGTATTTGTCGAGACCAGCGAAACCCATAAACGCGAGGCTGATCAAACCGGCGGTAATCATGGCAATCGCGGTACCGCGAAAATGCACGGGAACGTCTGCGCCTTCAAGGCGCTCGCGCAGTGTTGCGAACAGAATCAGCGCCAGCGAAAACCCGACTGCGCTACCGAATCCAAACAACAGCGACTCGACGAAATTGTATTTGAGTGTGACATTGAGCAAGGGCACTCCAAGCACCGCACAATTGGTGGTGATGAGCGGCAAATAAATACCCAAAACCTGATGCAGCAAGGGACTGACTTTTTGTATCACCAGCTCAGTCAATTGGACAATGGCGGCAATCGTCACGATGAACGAAAGCGTGCGCAGATATTCCAGTCCGTTGGGCTGCAACAGCCAACGATCAATCACAAAACTACTGCCGCAAGCCATAGTCAAGACAAAGGTGGTTGCCGCACCCATGCCAAGCGCCGTTTCGAGTTTTTTGGAAACCCCCATGAACGGGCACAGCCCAAGTATTCGAACGAAGACGACGTTGTTGACCAGCACGGCACCGAGGACGACGAAAAAGTATCCAGTCATGATTAAGTTAAGCGACCTTATCGAGCCTAAGCACGCACTCGCGAACCATCGCCGGGCCCTTGAAAATCAAGCCGCTGTAAATTTGCACCAAGGCCGCACCGGCATTGATTTTGGCCAGCGCATCGTCGCCATTCATAATGCCGCCGACCGCAATGATGGGCACTTCGCCAGCCAATTTGTCGGCCAATTGCTGAACAATTTGAGTTGATCGCGCGTGTAGCGGTGCGCCTGAAAGACCGCCAGATTCTCCTGCGTGCGGTGAACCTTCGACCCCTTCGCGGCTCAAGGTGGTATTGGTTGCAATCACCCCGTCCATTTGATGCCGCTTCAAGGCATCGCTGATTTTCTGGATTTGCTGCGCGTCAAGATCTGGCGCGATTTTGAGTGCTAAAGGTACATAGCGCCCGTGCTTTTGGGCAAGCTCAGTCTGTCGCTGCTTCAGCGCCAACAGCAAATAATCGAGTGCCGCGTCGTTTTGTAGTTGGCGCAAATTTTTGGTGTTCGGCGAAGATATATTCACCGTGACGTACGACGCACGGTGATACACCTTATCCAAACAAGTCAAATAATCCAGATGCGCATCCTCAATGGCGGTCATTGCGTTCTTGCCGATATTGATACCCAAGATTCCGTCAAAGCGCGACTTATCAAGATTCGCCAACAATTGATCTACGCCATGGTTGTTAAATCCCATGCGATTGATGATTGCCTGCTGTTTGGTCAGACGAAACATGCGTGGCTTGGGGTTGCCTGATTGTGGGCGTGGCGTGACAGTCCCTACTTCCAGGAAACCAAACCCCATCGCCGCAAAGCCGTCGACGGCAACGGCGTTCTTGTCCAGTCCCGCTGCCAGACCAACGCGGTTCGGAAACTTCAAACCCATCACGGTAACTGGATTTAAGACAAGCTTTCGTCCTAATGAATAGGGCGGAAAGGTTTTTGCGCAACTCAGTCCATGCAGCGTGAGCTCGTGAATTCGCTCCGCATCAAGTGCGAAAAGCAATGGGCGGGCAAAGGCGTACAAGTTCATGGAGAAAGATTCTACGCGGAGAGAAAATTTTCGCCAAAAGGGGTTTACAACGCAAATTCCCCTCCATATAATCTCACCTCTCTGCTTGATGCGGGGAATCGTTGTGTGGTGAGGGTTGTGGGGTAATGCGACCGAGCTGTATGTGAGCGACGAAGAGGGTCTTTAACAAATTGACAACCGATAGGTGTAGGTGTT
>JANYAW010000098.1 GCA_025361105.1 Rhodocyclaceae bacterium
CCTGCATAACTTCATGGCTTGGGACGGACCGATACTGACCGACTCGGGCGGATTTCAAGTTTTTTCGCTGGGCGAGTTGCGCAAAATATCTGAAGAAGGCGTCAAGTTTTCCTCACCAATCAATGGCGACAAATTGTTCCTCACGCCAGAAGAGTCCATGCGCATTCAACATGTGCTGAATTCGGACATCGCGATGATTTTTGATGAGTGCACGCCTTATCCAGCCGACGAAAAAACGGCTGCCGAGTCGATGCGCTTGAGCTTGCGTTGGGCGCGGCGTTCACGCGATGCGCATGATGGTTTTCAGAATCCGAATGCACTGTTTGGCATCGTTCAAGGCGGTATGCATGAACATTTGCGCGATGAATCCTTGGCCGCGTTAAACGACATCGGCTTTGACGGATTTGCCATCGGCGGCCTTTCGGTTGGTGAACCGAAAGACGAATTCGCGCGCATCCTCGCTCACACTGCGCCGCAACTGCCGATGCACAAACCGCGTTATTTGATGGGCGTGGGCACGCCGGAAGATTTGGTCTTCGCGGTGGGGCAGGGCATCGATATGTTTGATTGCGTGATGCCGACACGCAACGCGCGCAACGGCTGGTTATTCACGCGGCATGGCGATGTGAAAATCAAAAATGCCACTTATAAAAATGACACGCGTCCGCTCGACGAAACCTGCAGCTGCTACACCTGCAAAAATTTCTCTCGCGCGTATTTGCATCATCTGCATCGCATCGGTGAGATTCTCGGTGCGCGTCTCAATACCATCCACAATTTGTTTTATTACCAAGTATTGATGCGCGAAATGCGCGAGGCGATAGCAGCCGGAAATTTTGCGCGTTTCGTGATTGAGTTCCATCGTGCACGAGCGCTATCGGCAAGCCCGGCAGACTCAAAAATCGACTAAATCGCGCCCGGAAATCCTATCTGTCGCCACGCTTCATAGACGACGACCGCGACCGCATTTGACAGATTCAAACTGCGATTTTTTGGCACATCCATCATTGGTAAACGCAAGCGATTGCTCACATCGATGTCAGCTAATACGTCGCTGGGTAAACCACGTGTTTCACAACCAAAAATCATCGCGTCGCCGTCAGCCCAGTTGGTGCTGGTGACACGCCGTTGGCCTTTGGTCGTCAGTGCAAACCGTCGCGCGTCGCCCAAAGCTTCACGGCAAGCGACCCAGTTTGCATGTTGTTTGACGACGGCCAACTCAGCGTAATCCATTCCGGCGCGACGTAGCTGCGGTTCCGATAAATCAAAGCCCAACGGATGCACCAGATGCAGTGTGGCACCAGTGTTGGCACACAGGCGAATGATGTTTCCGGTATTGGGGGGGATTTCCGGATTGATGAGAACGACATGAAACATGGGGCGGCCCGAATAATGTTGGCGATTAAGGTGTGGCGCGTGCAACGACAAAGTTCTCGACTCGCGCCGCGCCTTGCAATTTGAGTACACGCGCAAGCTCGTTCAACGTTGCGCCGGTGGTCATCACGTCGTCAATCACCCAGACGGCTTTGCCGCTCAGGTCTGCATTGCACTCAAAGGCATTGCGGATATTCTTAGCACGCTCCTTCGGGGGCAGGCTGACTTGCGGCACCGTGTCGCGGCTGCGGATAGCCATGGTGCGGGTGATTTTCATTTGCAAGTGGGCGGCTAATGGGCGAGCCAGTTCAATTGATTGATTGAAACCACGAAACGCCAAACGCGCTGACGCCAGCGGCACAGGAATGATCAAGTCCGGTCGTGCCTCCTGCGTCAATGAAATCAAGGCTTGGGCGAGGAAGTTAACGCTGGCAAGGCGGCGCTGGTATTTGAGCGATTGAATCAATTCATTGAGCGGGAAGGCATACACAAACGCGGCGTGGGTGGCATCAAAAGCCGGTGGAGTATTGAGACAAGCACCGCAGGTGTCGCCCAGTGGCGTTGGCAGCGCGCACACGCCGCAGTGGTGGTCTGGCAGTCTTGGTAGCGACGCTACACAGTCGGTGCAGAGGAATTCATTGTCGCTCGCGGCATCGCACAAGAAGCAATCGCGCGGCAAGACAATAGATGCTAACTGCGCTGAAATTGCCGCTGCACGTGCGCCGAATTTCGCCGTCAAAATTGACAAGTAGTGCTCCTTCCACCAAGATGCAAGCCTTCTTTCGCATTGTATCGAGCGCTGACATGAACGTCGCCACATCTAGTACGCCCATCAATATTTCTGGCCTGAGCAAAATTCCCAAGATGAATTTCGCAAAGACCGATGAAGCTCCAAAGCGTTGGAGCATTGCGGCGCTAAATGCGTTATTCGAATTGCCATTTGCCGATTTGATGTTCCGCGCGCAAGAAGTGCATCGCGCACATCACCCGGCTAATAAGGTTCAGCTGTCGACCTTGCTGTCGATCAAAACCGGTGGTTGTCCGGAGGATTGTGGTTATTGTTCACAATCGGCCCGACATGGCGAGGCCGAGCGCGAATCTTTACTTGATTTGGATGAGGTCATCGCCGCTGCGCAAGCCGCGAAAGGCAGCGGTGCCTCGCGTTTTTGCATGGGCGCAGCATGGCGTGGGCCAAAGGAAAAAGACATCGACAACGTCGCCGCGATGATTAGTGCGGTGAAAGCTTTGGGTCTTGAAACCTGCGTGACTTTGGGCATGCTCAAAGACGGCCAGGCCGCACGACTCAAAGACGCAGGCTTGGATTATTACAACCACAATCTTGATACCGCGCCAGAGTTTTATGGACAAGTCATCACCACCCATTCGCAACAAGATCGCTTCGACACCTTAGGCAAAGTGCGCGAGGCGGGCATCAAAGTTTGTTGCGGCGGAATCGTTGGTATGGGCGAGACGCGCGCGGCGCGTGTGTCGTTGTTGGCCGAGCTTGCCAACATGGAAACACCACCCGAATCCGTGCCTATCAATAACCTGATCCCAATGCCCGGCACGCCGCTAGCTGATGCGCCGCCAATCGACCCGTTTGAATTCGTGCGCATGATCGCGGTGGCGCGCATTAGCATGCCCGAGTCTATGGTTCGCTTATCTGCCGGGCGAACCGAGATGAATGACGAATTGCAGTCCTTGTGTTTTCTGGCAGGTGCGAATTCGATTTTCTACGGCGACAAATTGCTCACTGGCGATAACCCGGAAGCGATGCGCGATACGCAATTATTTGGACGTTTGGGAATTCAGCCGGCTTGAACAATTTGCGCAGTGCGTTTGGCAAAGCCGCCGTGTCCTATGACGAGGCGGCAGTGCTGGCGCGAGAAACCGGGGCGCGCATGGACGAGCGTCTGAGTCTCACCAAGATACAACCCAAACGCATTGCCGATATTGGCTGCGCCACCGGCGATGGCGTGCGCGCACTACAACGTCGATATCCGGCGGCGCAAGCGATTGCGATTGATTATGCGATGCAGATGTTGCATGGCGTCCGCGCAAGGAGTGGACGTATCGCGCGTCTGACCCGCAAAGCACCGCAGTTGGTCAACGCCGATGCCAGTGCGCTTCCGTTGGCAACTCACTCCGTCGGTTTGGCGTGGTCAAATTTGATGCTGCATTGGTTCGACGATCCCTTGCCTGCGTTGCGAGACATGTATCGTGTGCTGGAAGTTGGTGGATTGGTGATGTTTACTGCTTTTGGGCCGGATACCTTAAAGGAGCTTCGCGCAGCCTCGGTTTCGCCAGTTGGTGCTGGCGATACGCCGTCGACACCAAGAAACTTTATAGACATGCACGACCTAGGCGACATGCTGATGGCCGCAGGTTTTGCGGATCCGGTGATGGATATGGAAATGATCAGCATGACCTATTCACATCCGCGAAAATTTCTCGCTGACCAGCGCCACCTGGGTGTTCGCAATGCTTTGTTGGGCCAGCAAAGCTGGCAAACGTGGCGGAAAATATTTGCGAATTGGCCGCAGAACGTAGAAGGACGTTTCCCCATGAGCTTTGAAATTATCTACGGTCACGCCTGGAAACCCGCGCCGCGCGCCAAAACCACGGATCACGCAGTGATGCATTTTCATCGGCGCGAGACAATGAAAATCTAAATGGAAATCACCATCCACACACAGGTTTTGAGCAGCGCCGTGGGTATCGGCTTTGTGGTCGGCGCGGTATCGAGCAAGACTAATTTTTGTACGCTAGGCGCGGTGTCTGATTGGGTGAACATGGGTGATGCAGCCAGAATGTGCGCGTGGCTACTAGCTATTGCCGTAGCGATTATTGGCGTCACAATCTTCGATGTTTCGGGGCTGGCGGCGATTGGCACAAACACCTTCCCATCCTACCAAACCGCCAGTTTCGCTTGGTTGCGGTATTTGCTTGGTGGTTTGATGTTTGGTGTCGGGATGACGCTGGCCTCCGGCTGTGGCAACAAGACCTTGATCCGTATTGGCAGCGGGAACCTCAAGTCATTGCTTGTGTTGATTGTTGCGTCGCTGTCTGCCTACGCGATGCTGTGGACTGATTTTTATGGTGTGGTGTTCAATCCGTGGGTTGCCGCAACCAGCCTTGATCTCACACAGCACGGCTTCCAAAGCCAATCGCTCGCTGAACTACTCGGGCTTTCGCGTGCAGTGACGGGCGGCCTGCTGGGTATGGCTTTGGTAGTTTTGGTGTTTGCGGCCAAAGATTTTCGTCAAAGCAAAGACGCAATGTTCGGCGGATTGATTATGGGACTTGCCGTTACTGCGGGCTGGTATGTGACCGGTGGAACGATGGGTGTTCAATGGAAGGAGTTCGCCGATTTTGCCGAAATGCGGCCATTACGCGTCGACACGCAATCACTGACTTTCGTCAGCCCAATGGGCGACTTAGTTCATTATTTGATCAGTCCACGGGATGTTTCTCTGCTCAATTTCGGCATCATGACCATGTTGGGCGTAGTGCTTGGTGCATTTTCTTATAGCGCTTGGAATCGACAATTGCGCTGGGAATCGTTCGCCAGCGTCAAAGATTTCGCCAATCATGTCATCGGCGCCGTGTTGATGGGGATAGGTGGCGTGCTGGCAATGGGTTGCACCATTGGCCAAGGTGTCACCGGCGTATCAACGTTGGCAATAGGGTCGATTCTGGCGCTGTTGTCCATGATCGCAGGAGCCTTTGGCACCATGAAATACCTGTATTGGCGAATTTTGCACGAAGCTTGACCATCTAAAATCACCAAAGTCGTTTGACAGCGACTGCATTGCTTGGATAGAATGCTCGGCTTTCCGCCAAAAAGTGCCCCGTTTTCAGGTGCATGCGCGCTGTGCTGGCATCGAGACTGTACCGTTAAGGAACATTGCAAGAATGAAAACATTTTCCGCAAAATCGCATGAAGTGACGCACGACTGGTTTGTCGTCGACGCAACCGACAAAGTCTTGGGTCGTTTGGCCGCTGACATCGCCTCGCGTCTGCGTGGCAAACACAAGGCGATTTACACCCCTCACGTGGATACTGGCGATTTTATCGTCGTCGTCAACGTCGAAAAATTGCGTGTAACTGGCAACAAAGGGCTGGACAAAAAATATTACAGCCACACCGGTTATCCAGGCGGCATCAACGAAACCAACTTTGACAAATTGCAAGCGCGCTTCCCAGGCCGCATTTTGGAAAAAGCTGTCAAAGGCATGTTGCCCAAAGGCCCGTTGGGCTATGCAATGATCAAAAAAATGAAGTGCTACGCCGGCAACGACCATCCACATAGTGCCCAGCAGCCAAAGCCGCTGGCCATCTAAACAAGTTACTTAGGAGTTTTCATGTCTGTAACTCAATACTACGGAACAGGCCGTCGCAAAACTGCGATTGCGCGTGTTTTTCTGCGTGCCGGAAGCGGCAAAATCATCGTCAATGAAAAGCCGGTTGATGACTTTTTCTCGCGTGAAACAGGCCGCATGGTGGTTCGCCAGCCGCTTGAGCTGACACAGCACACGGGCACTTTTGACATCATGGTCAATGTAATTGGTGGCGGCGAATCCGGCCAAGCCGGTGCCGTACGTCACGGTATTACTCGCGCACTTATTCAGTATGATGCAACCTTGAAACCAGCGTTGTCGAATGCGGGATTTGTGACCCGCGATGCACGCGAAGTTGAGCGCAAAAAAGTTGGCCTTCGCAAGGCGCGCCGCAGAAAGCAGTTCTCGAAGCGCTAAGCTTCCCGAACGAAAAAAGGCCGCCTTCGGGCGGCTTTTTTGTCTCAATCGATATTAAGCCGATGGGGAAGGGGTTACAAAAAGATGATTAAAGTAGGCATCGTTGGTGGCACCGGCTATACCGGTGTCGAACTACTACGCTTGCTGGCGCAACATCCCGAGGTTGAAATCGCTGTGATTACTTCGCGTGGTGAGACCGGCACTAATGTCGCCGATATGTTCCCCAGTCTGCGCGGCGCAATCGACCTCAAGTTTTGCAAGCCCGACGCAGCGGCGCTAGAAACCTGTGATTTGGTTTTCTTCGCCACACCGAATGGGATTGCAATGACTCAGGCAGCGCAATTGCTCGCTGCTGGTGTACGCATTATCGATTTGGCAGCCGATTTTCGACTCCGCGATGTGCAAGTTTGGGAGAAATGGTATGGCATGCCGCATGCTGCACCCGAACTACTTGCTGAGGCAGTTTATGGTCTACCCGAAGTCAATCGCAATGCGATTCGATCTGCCAGATTGGTGGCCAATCCCGGATGCTTTCCGACGGCGACGCAACTAGGGCTACTGCCACTGGTCGAGTCCGGCTGCGTAGACCTCGATCACCTTATTGCAGACACCAAATCCGGTGTATCTGGTGCTGGTCGCAAAGTTGAAACGCATATTTTGTTTAGTGAGGCGGCTGACAACTTCAAAGCTTATGGCGTTGCTGGTCATCGTCATCTTCCAGAAATTCGGCAAGGTCTCGCCGAAGCTGCAAAGCGCAATGTTGGGCTGACTTTTGTGCCGCATCTGACACCGATGATTCGCGGAATCCACGCAACGATTTATGCGCGCATTACGCGCGAGGATGATTTTCAAGCGATGTTTGAAAATCGCTATCGGGATGAGCCATTTGTCGATGTGATGCCACCTAATTCGCATCCAGAAACACGTTCGGTTCGGGCAGCAAATATGTGCAGAATTGCAGTCCATCGTCCTCAACAGGGCGGTATGTTGGTTGTGCTTGCGGTGATTGACAATCTCGTCAAGGGAGCCGCAGGGCAGGCGATTCAAAATATGAACATCATGTTCGGTGTTGAAGAATGTTCTGGTCTGACCCAACTTCCCGTTTCGCCCTAAAGTTAAGGCGACTGAAAAGTCGGCTTGGTTGGGCATCCGCCGGCGTCACAGTACGCACCGCATGGCCGTGGTATTGGCGGGTCGCGTCAGTAATTTTTCTGTCCAGTGTGTCTCTTGCGTTGGCTGGTTGGATTTACGACGCGGGACGAACTTTTTCAGGATTTGCCGGAGAAGAAAATGCGCGTGACGTGAAGGTATTGCGCGAACGGTTGGCAACGCTTGAGCAAGAATTGTCAGCAGCGCGCGCCACGGCGGACACCAGCGTGAGTCAATTGCAAATTGAAAGAACAACCCAAGATCGACTGACCCAACAAGTCAAGAAAACTGAGGACGACAACGTCCGTCTGAAAGCAGATCTTGCAATGTTCGAGAATTTTCTTGGCAACGATGCCGGTCAAGCTAGCTTGACGATTTCGCGGTTCCAAGTCGAATCGCAACGCGAAGCGGGAAAGTATGCGTATCACTTGCTCGTCACTCAGCATGGCAAAGAAAAGGGACGAGAGTTTAAGGGGCGTCTTCAGTTTGCGATACTTGCACGGCGTGGAAGTCAGGCTGTTATGATTGACTACCCAGAAAATGACGGTGTTGACTTCGCTGGTTTTTCGGTCAATTTCAAGTATTTTGCGAGGCTTGATGGCATCTTGAGGATTCCGGCAAATCTGGTTGTTAGCAGTGTGGAAGTGCGATTAGTTGAGAACGGTGCAATTCGAGCAAGGCAGTCTATTGGTCTCTAGCGACGAGATACGAGACTAAAAGGAGATAAGATGTTTGAAAAGAAACCATCCAGAGCACAAAATCGAATCGACAGCTTGATTGGTGCAGGCACATCCATTATTGGAGACATTATATTTTCTGGCGGTTTGCGCGTAGATGGCGAAATAACCGGCAACGTTAGTTCGCGCGACGGCCAGCCCGCAACCCTAGTTGTTAGTGAGCACGCACGAATTGAAGGCAGAGTGTCGGTATCACATGCAGTGGTGAACGGCACCGTGGTAGGACCAGTTCATGCACTGGAGTTTCTGGAGTTGCAGTCGAAAGCGCGGATGACCGGGGACGTTGAATACACCAACATCGAGATTCATTTGGGTGCCATTGTTCAAGGTCGCTTGATGCATGAAGGAGTACCGGCGAAAACGGTAGAACTCAAGCTGGCAGCCAAAAATTGAAGCACCACGTGATTGAATTGGTAACGATCGCCCGCATCTAGTTGTCAGGATTTCCAAGGAGTACCACTATGAACGCACCACTCGAAATGCCTTCCCCGTTTGTTTTCACTGACGGAGCGGCAAGCAAGGTTAAGGAATTGATTCTCGAAGAAGGTAACCCTGATCTGAAGTTACGCGTATTTGTCTCGGGTGGTGGATGCTCTGGTTTCCAATACGGGTTTACTTTTGACGAAGTGACCAACGACGACGACACTGCGCTGGAGAAAAACGGTGTCACCTTGTTGGTCGATCCAATGAGCTATCAGTACTTGGTCGGTGCTGAAATCGACTACACCGAAGGTCTCGAAGGGTCACAGTTCGTCATAAAAAACCCCAACGCGACGAGTACCTGCGGTTGCGGTTCCTCATTTTCGGCGTAAGAACCTAGCATATCGCTGAATGTAACGACCGATCTGCGCGTAGTGGGAGATATGGGCGAGGAGTCAACGCTACGGTGGAGGAGATTGACATCCTCGTCGGCGTAGTTCCTATTTAGGTTACGTAGTTGCGCTAATGCCGAAGGACTGTTGATCGCAGACCACAAGCTTGGCCGACCCGTACAAGATCAAATGGAAAATTGTATGACCGATGTTGATGAACAACTGATGGAAATTGTTCGCGGTGCAAGTGAACTTCTAGTGAGAAGCGAGCTAGAGGAAAGGATAAAAGCAGGCCAGCCATTGAGGGTAAAGGCAGGATTTGATCCCACTGCGCCTGACCTGCATCTAGGCCACACAGTCCTGCTGAACAAGCTCAGGCATTTTCAGGAACTCGGGCATCACATTATGTTCCTGATTGGTGACTTCACTGGAATGATCGGTGATCCAACAGGTAAGAACGCTACCAGACCGCCGCTTACTCGGGAACAAATTATTGTGAATGCCGAGACGTACCGAGAACAGGCGTTCAAGGTTCTCGATCCAAATCTCACTGAAATTTGTTTTAACTCCGTTTGGTTTGATAAGCTTGGCGCTGCTGGGATGATCAAACTCGCTGCGCAACATACAGTAGCACGCATGTTGGAGCGCGACGATTTTTCGAAGCGTTATGCTAGTGGTCAGCCTATCGCAATCCATGAGTTCCTCTACCCGTTGTGCCAAGGCTACGACTCGGTCGCTATGAAAGCGGATATCGAACTGGGCGGAACCGATCAGAAATTCAACCTATTGGTCGGCAGAGAATTACAAAAACATTATGGACAAAAACCTCAGTGCGTGCTGACGATGCCCTTGCTGGAAGGGCTAGACGGTATCAATAAGATGTCGAAGTCGCTGGGTAATTACGTTGGAATCACGGAGTCCCCTAAGGAAATTTTTGGCAAGCTGATGTCTATTTCTGATGATCTGATGTGGCGTTACTATGACTTGTTGTCGTTTCGGACTGGCGCGGAGATCGTCCAGTTGGGACAGGAGGTTGCCGAAGGAAGAAATCCGCGCGATGTAAAAGTTATGTTGGCAATGGAAATTGTCGCCCGCTTTCATTCTCGGAGACACGCGCAAGATGCGTTGAGTGATTTTGAGGCGAGATTTCAACGTGGCCAGATTCCCGCTGAAATGGACGAGTTCTCGGTGACTGCTGGGTCTGTTGTGCAAATATTAAAAGTTACGGGTTTAGCGCCGAGTACCTCTGAGGCATTTCGACTTATTGATGGCGGTGGCGTGCGGGTTGATGGCGAGAAAATCAGTGATCGGACTGCGTTTCTGGCATCGCAAACGACCGTGGTTTTGCAGGTTGGAAAGCGCAAGTACGCGCGCGTAACTATCAACTAGGCGCGTCCGCAACGGAGCGAGCATTAACGCACAACAATTTTCAAAAAAGTGTGTCACGAGTTAATAGACTTGTCCGGTTTCGTAGCACATGAATTGTCCGCTTTTTCTGTTGTTGGCGGGAAGCAGCGAAGGGCGTAGCCCGTAGCTGATTTCCGCCAACAACGACGCGCATGGCGGACGGTTCATGCGGCCTGTTGCTGTTCATCGAGGATTGGCGTGCCATCGGGTGCGAAATACGCCAGGCCGCGTGGGCCGTGAAAGATGGCGATTGCGCCTGTGGCGTAACGATGGACGCGCACCTTGACCTTGATGTAATGGCAGCGGTGTTTGCTGGGCGGAATCTGTAGAGCCATCGTTTCAAAGCGCACGCAATTGTCCCCCGGTTCGTTGATACCAAATATGGAAATGTTTGACATTCCAGCCACGATGGCGTTGCCGATAGCGATCCGTCAGCGCCATGACTTCATCCACTGGCGCTCGCCGGTGCGATGCCTGCTCTAGCCGCTTATCGATCAGTCCGTCCATTCCGTCCGCCTTAAACCGCGCGACGTAGCGCCGAAAACTGCGCTCACACATCCCCAATATCTGGGCCGCCTCTGCTTGCGTCAAACGACCCTCGTTCCAATCTGAATACGCTTCTCCAAATCGCATCTTCCGTATCTCCTGTTGCACGACCGTTCGTCTCATCACCCTTCTCCTTCAGGCAACTATGACGACCGGACAGTTGTCGTGCTACAGAACCGGACAGATCATTAACTCGTAACAAATTTTCAAAAAAGTGTTGACCCAAGCAATTCCCCTCCATATAATCTCACCTCTCTGCTTGATGCGGGGAATCGTTGTGTGGTGAGGGTTGTGGGGTAATGCGACCGAGCTGTATGTGAGCGACGAAGAGGGTCTTTAACAAATTGACAACCGATAGGTGTAGGTGTT
>JANYAW010000242.1 GCA_025361105.1 Rhodocyclaceae bacterium
CACCCAAATTGACGCTGGCGGCAAAAGTTTCGCGAGTGATGCGATCGACGCCGAGATCGCGCAGACGGAAATAGTGAAAGCGATTACGTGCGCGTGCATAAATTTTGAGGTGCGGAAAATGTTTGCGCACCATTGCGGCAGTCTTCAGAGAGCCTTCTATGTCGTCAATCGCAAGGACAAAAATCTCGGCTTTGTCGGCACCTGCAGCGCGCAGTAAATCCAGCCGCGAGGCATCGCCATAGTGCACACGATTGCCAAAGCGACGAACAAAGTCAACTTGCTCAAAGCTTGTTTCGAGTACTGTCGAAGGAATTTTTCGCAAGCGCAGCAGACGCGCCACAATTTGCCCGAAGCGGCCGAATCCGGCAATGATGACACGATGATCCGCTGGCTGAATTTCGTCAAAAGGCCTGCTCACGGTCTTGTCCAAAGCTGGCGCAATCCAGCGTTCGTGTGCGCCAAGAAACAGGGGCGTCATGGCCATCGACAAGGTCACCACCATGGCCAGCAAGTCGGCGGTATCGCCGTCCATAAGTTGTTGCCCGGTGGCCAGGGTCAGCAACACGAAAGCAAACTCGCCACCCTGTGACAAATAGATTGCAAAGCGTCGAGCCGCAGCGTGCTCCATGCCGGAAAATCGACCCAGCCCAAACAAGACTGTCGCCTTTATCGCAATCAGGCCGAGCGCAAGGCCAATCACCACTACCGGCTGTGAGGTCAGCAGCCCGAGGTTGGCGGACATGCCCACCGCGACAAAAAACAAGCCAAGCAAGACGCCTTTGAATGGCTCAATGTTGGCTTCCAGTTCGTGGCGATATTCCGAATCAGCCAGCAGTACACCGGCAAGGAAGGCGCCCAGCGACATACTCAATCCGGCGCTCTCCATGCCCCACGCCATGGCCACCACAATCAGCAAGGTCGCCATCACCAATAATTCATGACTGCCTGTCTTCGCCACCCGCCGCAACAAATAGCGCAGCACCGGCCGTCCGCCGAGAACCACCCCGACCACAGCGGCGATTGCAACCCAGCCTGGCGGCCGATGACCCGTCTCAGCCATCGGTGAGAGCAAAGGGAAAATCGCCAGCAGCGGGATCACTGCCAGATCCTGAAACAACAGCACGGCAAATCCGTCGCGTCCGAATCGCGTGGTCAATTGCTTCTTTTCCGCCAGCATCTGCAACACAAAGGCGGTCGATGACATCGACAAGGCCAGTCCGGTAATCAAGGCCGGCAGCGGCGCAAGGCCAAGTGCCCAGGCAATCAGCGCAATGGCGATGGTGCTCAAGGCGACCTGAGCACCGCCGAGCCCAAACACGACGCGGCGCAACACCCAAAGCCGCGCCGGTTGCAGCTCCAGACCGATGATAAAAAGCAGCAGCACCACACCGAATTCCGTGGTGTGCATGATGGTCTCGGGGTCGCCAAGCAGCGCCAAACCCCAAGGGCCAATCGCCACTCCGGCGACCAAATAACCCATCACCGAAGCCAGGCCAAAACGCTTCAGCAGTGGGACAGCGATCACGGCAGCGGAAAGTAGGACGACGACTTGAGAGATTGGTGTCATGGCATTAGCAGTGCGGGTTGAGGTGTTGATGATGGCACAGCTAAGGGCAGGGCGCCCTATGACAGCGTGTTGTCAGCACCAACTGGCGAATTTTCGATCACACGGCACTTGAAAAAGGCGGACGCGCCCCCAAATCCGTGCGAGCTTTCAAATTCCTGACCCAACTCGAACCAAGGAAATCAAATGACCACCGAAACCGTCCATCCCGACACTCAAATCCCACGCGAAACCTTGGGTTTCCAAACTGAAGTCAAACAATTGCTTCAGTTGATGATTCATTCGTTGTACTCCAACCGCGAAATTTTCCTGCGCGAATTGATTTCAAACGCCTCTGATGCTTGCGACAAATTACGCTTTGAAGCCTTGAACAATGACGGTTTGTTTGAAGGCGATGCGGAGCTCAAGATACGCGTGGCTTTCGACAAGGATGCGCGCACGCTGATGATTTCCGACAACGGTGTCGGCATGAGTCGTGATGAAGTGATCAGTAATTTGGGCACGATTGCCAAATCCGGCACGCGCGAGTTTTTCTCGCAATTGTCCGGCGACCAGAAAAAAGATGCCAGTCTGATTGGGCAGTTCGGTGTGGGCTTTTATTCGTCCTTTATTGTTGCTGACAAAGTCACGGTGCTTACCCGTCGCGCCGGAATGCCCGCGAGCGAGGGCGTGCGTTGGGAATCTGAAGGCGCGGGCGAGTTCACTATCGAGGCGGCCGACAAAGTCACCCGTGGTACGGAAATCACCTTGCATTTGCGTGCCGAAGGTCAGGACGATTTGCTCGCCAGTTACAAACTCAAAAGCATCATTCGCAAATATTCCGATCACATCATGCAGCCGATAGTGATGAAAAAGGAAGAATGGAATGCCGAAGCCAAAGCGCAAGTGATGACGGAGGAAGATGAAACCGTCAATCAGGCATCGGCCTTGTGGGCGCGCAACAAGAGCGACATCACGCCCGAGCAGTACATAGAGTTTTACAAGCACGTTGGCCATGATTTTGAAGACCCGCTGACCTGGACGCATGCGCGTGTGGAAGGCAAGTCCGAATACACCCAACTGCTCTACATTCCCTCGCGCGCACCCTTCGACATGTGGGATCGCAATGCGCGGCACGGCATCAAGCTGTATGTCCGCCGTGTGTTCATCATGGAC
>JANYAW010000137.1 GCA_025361105.1 Rhodocyclaceae bacterium
TCGGTGCAAGATTTTGGCGCGCAGGCTGCCGCACATTTGCTTGACGTGCATGACGGCATGGCAGTGCTTGATGCCTGCGCTGCGCCCGGCGGCAAGGCCGCGCATTTGCTTGAACTCGCCGACATCAAACTAACGGCACTAGACGTTGATGCGCGGCGATTAGAGCGTGTGCAGGGCAATCTGGATCGCTTGGGCTTGATCGCGAAGCTCAAAGTGGGCAACGCAGCTAATGTCGATACTTGGTGGGATGGCCAGCCATTCGAGCGGATATTGGCTGACGTGCCGTGTACTGCATCGGGCGTGGTGCGACGGCATCCGGATGCGAAATGGTTACGGCGCGAAACCGATGTGCGAAATTTCGCCAAGCAGCAAGCCAGCATCGTTGATGCGCTTTGGCAAACGCTGGCGCGAGGTGGCAAAATGCTCTATTGCACCTGCTCATTATTTGACCAAGAAAATGCCGCGCAAATCTCCAGCTTTATGCTTCGTCATGCCGACGCCGAGCGATTGCCTACAGGTCTCACTACGTCCACGCAAAGCGATATCGAATTGAAACTTTTGCCGACTGCCGAACATGATGGTTTTTATTACGCGCTGCTACAAAAGCGCTAGGGCGATCGGCATAGCGCTGATGCTGGCCACATTTGAGGTGGCCAGTGCAGCCAATGCGGGCAGCATAGAGCCGGTGGATGCGAGCTTGAACGCCTTTGAGGATGGCTATTCGCTGGCGGCGAATTTCAATGTCAACATCGGCACGCATCTGGAAGACATTCTGACCAAAGGTGGTGTGCCGCTTTACTTCAATCTCGAATTTATTCTTGAGCGTCCGCGGAAATATTGGGTGGCTGAACACATCACTAGCCGCACCGAAATTTATCGGCTGACGTACAGCGGGCTGACTCGTCAATATCGCCTTTCTAGTGGGGCACTACATACCAATTTCAATACACTCGAAGACGCGCTACACGGCCTTGGTCGGATTGGCGCTTTGCCGGTGGTAGATAAAGGACGGTTACTGCCGAGCGAAACCTATGATGCCGCTGTGCGACTTTCGCTCGATCGCGCGCAGTTGCCCAAACCATTTCAGCTTGACGCGATCACTGACAAGGAATGGCAAGTCGTGGCCAAGACCTTGCGCTGGAAATTCGTCGCACCCAATTCGCTGACGGTGTCGCCATGAGAATGGTCATCATCATCTGCGGTGCGCTGGCCGGCATCATGCTATTTTTGTTGGCCGAGGCGAGCAGCAATACCACTTTGTTGGCGGGCTATTACCCGTTGTTGCTAGGCATCAATGGTATTGCCACAGCAGCTTTGTTGGGCTTGGTACTGACTCAATTGATACGTTTGCGGCGCGATTTCCGGCAGGGCGTGTTTGGCGCACGACTCAAGAGCCGCTTACTCTTGATGTTGGCCCTGATGGCGGTGTTGCCCGGGGTTTTGGTCTACGCGGTATCGATGCAATTCGCCATCAAGAGCATCGATTCTTGGTTCGACGTGCGAGTCGACACTGCGCTTGAAGGCGGCCTTAATTTGGCGCACCGTGCGCTCGATGCATTGCAGGTTGATGCCTTGGATAAAGCGCGTGGCATGGCCGGTGAAATAGGTGACGGGCAAAATATCAGTGTCGCTCGGCTCGGGCGTTTGCGTGAGCAAGCTGGCGTGCATAGCGCGATCATCATCAGCCCGAGCGGGCGCGTGTTGGCGAGTAGCGCAGCCGAATCCGAAAACTTGATGCCAGATTTACCCGCGCCTAGCCAATTGCGCGCGGCGCGTGCCGAGCGCGGATTTGCGGTGGTTGGCGAAGCCGGTAGCGAAGGGCAAGCCGGTGCGCTGGTGCTGCGTGCGTTGGTGCCGCTGACGGGCTCGGGTTTCGCGCTAGAACCAAATATTTTGCAAGTCACCCAGCCGGTGCCAACCTCGATTGCCAACAGCGCAGCCAGTGTTGAATCGGCGCAGCGCGACTATCAAGCCCTGCAACTAGGGCGCTCGGGGCTCAAACAAATTTACAGCTTGACGCTCACACTCGCCTTGCTCCTCGCCTTGTTCGCGGCGATTGCCTTAGCGTTCTTTTTGGCAGAGCGTTTAGCTGCACCATTACTGATTTTGGCCGAGGGCACGCGCGCTGTTGCGGCTGGCGATTTCACCCCGCGCGCCACGGTCGCTGCGTCCGACGAAATGGGCGTGCTGACCCATTCGTTTAACAGCATGACGCAACAGCTTGGCGAGGCGCGCAGTGAAAACGAGCGCCGCCGCGTCGAGGTCGAAACAGCACAAGCTTATCTCGAAAGTGTGTTGGCGAATTTGTCGGCGGGCGTGTTGGCATTCGACGTCGAGTATCGTTTGCGCGCTGCAAACAAAGGCGCAGCGACCATTTTGGCCGATGAGCTTGACGATTTATTACGCACACCTTTACCGCAATGGACACGCCATGTCGCCTTGGCTACGGCGATCACCGGCGGCTTCAGTTTGCATGCTGCCGAGTGGCAAGAACAAATGGAAATCGCACGTGGCGATGCGCGCCCACAAGTGCTGCTGGTGCGCGGTACGGCCTTGCCGAAGGCAGCGGGTGGCGGCGGTTATGTAGTGGTGTTTGATGACATCACCGAACTCATCGCCGCCCAGCGCAGCGCTGCATGGGGCGAGGTGGCAAGGCGGTTGGCGCACGAAATAAAAAATCCGCTGACACCGATTCAACTTTGTGCCGAACGTTTGCAGATCAAACTCTCTGGCGAGCTAAACGGCGCATCGCGTGACTTGCTGGCGCGAGCAACACAAACTATCGTCGAGCAAGTCGCCGCGCTGAAAAAAATGGTCAACGAATTTCGCGACTACGCGCGCACACCACCACCGCAGTTGGCGGCGATTGACCTCGCCGGATTGCTGCGAGACGTGGTGATCCTTTACGAAAATTCTTCTGTGCCGGTTAGCCTTGACGGCGTGTCACCAGCACCAACTGGTGATTCCGTCGAACACGGAACGCAGTTGTTGCTGCTGCCGCCGCAAACCAATTCCGTGCCGCAATTTCCACTCGTTCGTGCCGACCCGCAGCAGTTGCGCCAAGTCCTGCACAATTTATTTACCAATGCGCAAGACGCACTGATCGGTGTTGAGGACGCACGAATTGTCGTTAGCTTGGCGCAAGATGGCGAGCATATGTGTATGAGCGTGAGCGACAACGGACACGGCTTCGCGCCGCAAATATTGGCGCGCGCTTTTGAGCCTTATGTCACCACCAAAGCCAAAGGCACTGGCCTTGGCCTCGCTATCGTTAAAAAAATTATTGATGATCATGGCGGCGAGATTCGCCTCGCCAACGATCATGGCGGACGCGTCAGCATTTGGTTGCCGCTGGCCACCGTGATCGCTGCAAAAACAAAGCCTATTCCCAATTCTCTTATCAAGGAAACTACCGATGTCTAAAATTCTCGTCGTCGATGATGAAGTCGGCATACGTGAGCTGCTCTGCGAGATTTTGCAAGACGAGGGGCATGATGTGGAGCAAGCCGAAAATGCCGCTGCGGCACGCACTGCACGCACCATAGGCCGACCAGATTTGGTCTTGCTGGATATTTGGATGCCGGATACCGATGGCATCACTTTGCTCAAAGAGTGGGCCAAGAATGGTCAGCTCACCATGCCAGTAGTGATGATGTCTGGCCACGCCACCATCGATACCGCTGTCGAGGCCACGCGCATCGGCGCGACGGATTTTCTTGAGAAGCCGGTGGGCATGCAAAAGCTGTTGGCGGCAGTAAAAAAAGCGCTTGAGAAGGGCACGCACACGGCGGCGGCTGGGTTGGTGCTGGAAGATTTCCCGCGCTC
>JANYAW010000145.1 GCA_025361105.1 Rhodocyclaceae bacterium
GTGTCGGTCAGCGTATCGTAAAGCTGCTCGGCGCGGTCGACTGTGGCCTTCAGTCTTTTGGCAGCACGTTCCTCCGCCGAACCTTGCGCCCATTCTTCTTTCCACTGCGCGTTGTTTTTCTCAAATTTGCGGGCGATGTGCTGCCTCTGCTCCGCCGTGATGGTGGTCGCGATGGTGAGCATGCTGCTTTCGGCTTGGCTGATCACCGCACTGGTACGCGCGCGCGTTTCGGCAAGTGCCACACAGGCCTGCGCTGGCGTGATGTCGCTGGCGATAAGACTCTGCATGGATTGCAACAACGCCTCAATTTTTGGTAGCTCGACGCTGCGATGCCATTGATGCAGGCGTCCTAATTCTTCACGTACTTTGATGCTTTGCGCGTCGTCGAAATCGACGTAGTCGTCAAGCCACCAATAGCTCAAGCTTTGCGCGTTGTTGTAGCCGAGTTTGATCGTGCTACACGCCTGCAGGAGAAACAGCGGGATGACAATTGCAAAGATTTTCGAGTAGCGTGAAAGGCTTGCGTGTGCGGATGATTTCATGGATGACATTTTTGGCTTGGCGGTGAGATCAAGTCTGTGTGGCAGCCCACGCAGACCGAATCGCCGCGATGCCATGCGCGCCGACGCTGCGTGCGTGGTCAAGCTCCGCCGGTGCCAAGCCGCCAATGGCATAAATCGGCAAGGGTGGCGTGGCGTGTCCGGCGCTTAATAGCGCAGAGAAATTTCCCCAGCCCATGCCTGACTCAGTGGGATGGGTGGCAGTCGGTTTGACTGGCCCGAGCACCGCAAAATCGCAGTTCATCGCTGCCGCACGGGCGAGTTCGGCCGCCGTGTGGCATGAGGCCGCGACGAGTGGAAACGCGGGGCGGCTGCCCAGGGTCGACAATTGTTGAGCGTTCAGATGCACACCGTCGGCAGCGCATTTTTTCGCCAATGCAATATCGCTGTTGACCAGCGCCCGCGCACCAAATTCGTGACATAACGCGACAGCCGCTTGTGCAAATTTTTCACGCTCTGCGGTGGCGAGTGTCGCTTCACGGATTTGTACCAAACGCAGTCCGGTTTCGAGCGCCGCTCGCAGCTGCAGCAACTGTTGCGACACCCCGATTGTTGCGGCCTGGGTAATGCCATAAAAATCCGGCAACGCCAGTGCTGCCAGCACCGGCGCGTTGGCCGGCAACATCGGCGTGACTTGCGTTTGGCCGATGGTTTCCCACGACAAAGCCGAATGCACATGATCAGTCATCTCGCCGCGCCATTCACGAACGCGAAAAATATTCAGATGCACATGCGCATGTTCGTAATGATGTTCGCGATGCAGCCACGGATCGGCGCGAATGACTGTGATGCCAAGTTCTTCGTGCAGTTCGCGGACGAGTGCGGCATGAGCGGTTTCGCCCGCTTCGATTTTGCCACCGGGAAATTCCCAATAGCCCATGTACACGGTGTCTGCGGCGCGCTGACCGAGGAGAAACTTTCCATCAGCGCGTTCGATAACGGCAGCAGCGACGTGGACGGTTTTAGGTGCTTTCATGTAACGGCGTGTCAACAGCACCAACTCTTGAGTCAGCGCTTTGCCGCAGTTTTGCGTGGCGATTTCTTGCCATGTTGCCCGGCAAAATCCCGCGCGAATTGCCAAGCCACACGACCCGAGCGCGAACCGCGCTCCAATGCCCAGAGCAAGGCTTGCGGGCGTGCGGCGGTGATTTGCCTGGCGCTCACGCCAAAGCTCGCCAGCCAATGATTGCAGATCGCCAGATAGTGATTTTGATCGAAGGGATAAAACGAGAGCCAGATGCCGAAGCGTTCCGACAAGGAAATTTTTTCTTCAGTGGTATCGCCCGGGCGTATCTCGCCATCGGGCATATGTTTGGTTTCCAGATTCTCGGAAAATTTTTCGGGAATCAAATGTCGACGATTGGAAGTCGCATAAACCAGCAAGTTATCCGGCATGCCGGCTATTGATCCATCGAGCACGCTCTTCATTGCCTTGTAGCCGGGCTCGCCAGATTCAAACGATAAGTCGTCACAAAAAATAATGAATTTTTCCGGCCGCGCCGCAATCAGAT
>JANYAW010000202.1 GCA_025361105.1 Rhodocyclaceae bacterium
CGATGGAATGCCGGGCATTTGATTGTCGATGACAATCGCAGTGGCAGGCGAAACGCCTGCTGCTGCGTCGCGATAGCGCGCGCTCAAATGGGTGTAGGCAAGCGCCGCGCCAAAGCCGTTGGCGAAGCGTGCTTGTGCGGCAAGTTCGATGCCTGAGCGCTCGGTACGTCCCACGTTGCGAAAACTGCTGCGCCCGGCGGTGTTGGTGGCGATGGCAATTTCGTTGTCGGTATCGACTTGAAACACTGCAACATTGACCGACAGGGCATTAGTCGGTCGCCACTTCACGCCGCTTTCAAGATGGCGGCTGCGTGCGGCTTGCAGCGCGAAATTCAACCCTGCCGCGCCGCTCGGTTGATAGGACAATTCGTTCAGCGTTGGTGTCTCAAAACCACGCCCGCTGCTGAGATAGAGATTGATTTCTAGCGTGGCACGAAACGTAATTCCAAGTACCGGCGTGGTCGCTGAAAATGCTGTCGATCCGCTGTCATTGCCATTACCCGCGACAATGTAGTGGTCGTTGGAATCAATCCGAATTTGGCTGTGACGGAAGCCGCCAAACACATTCAAGCTAGCTAACGGTTTCCACTGCAACTGGCCATAGACATCACGTGTAGTGACGATATTTTCTTCGTCGCGACGCAATGCGCCTTGGATGCCGAGCGTGCTGCCGATGAAGTTTTGATAACCACGGCGGGTCTCGTCTAGATCGTCTTGACTGATGCCGAAAGTCACACTCAATGGGACTTGTGCAAACTGGTGCATCCAGCGTAAATCCACGCCGCTGTAATCACGCGACAAATCGATAACACCGCCCGGGTGCGTTGCCGCGCCTTGCGCAGCGGCAACGATGGATTGAAATTGCACCGCATCGCGTTTGCCAAAATAAACGGCCAATGACGACGTATCACCAGCACCAACTGGCACACTGAGCGTAAATCCGCCTTGTTGCTGCTTCACCGTTTTGCGCGCGTTATAGAGCAAGGCGTTGCTACCTGCTTGTGTCGGATTGCTTTCCATTTGCGCGCGCGTCAAACCCAAAGGATCTTCTGCGTTCGGCATTGCAAAATCGTTCGCCACCAGCGAGAGGTGAGCGTCGTGCCAGGGTGTGGCGCTAAGTTTGACGTTCAGCGTTTCGCGTTCAGCGGCGCTGTGATCGCGAAATCCATCGGTACGAAAGCGTGAGCCGCTGGCCACGTAATTAAATGATGGTGTAGTACCAGACATTTTTGCCGCGACCCGCGTGGTGCCAAAACTTCCGTTGGCAATCGATGCATCAAGCGCCGTGTCTGGCCCGCCGTCTTCAGTCGTCAGACTAATCACGCCCCCGGCAGCGTTGCCGTACAACACTGAAAACGGGCCGCGCATAATTTCCAGACTTTCGGCCGAACTCAAATCGAAATGCGCAACTTGGCCTTGTCCGTCAGGCATGGTCGCTGGAATTCCATCGGCATATAGGCGAATTCCACGCACACCAAAACTCGCCCGTGCGCCAAATCCGCGTGACGAGATTTGCAAATCTTGTGCGTAGTTCTGACGATTCTCGGCGTTGATGCCGGGCACACGAGCAATTGCCTCGGACAAGTTGACCTGCAGTTTTCCGTCGCGCAATGCGTCGTCGGAAATTCGATCAATTGATACCGGTAAGTCGCTGGCGAGTTGTTTGCTGCGGGTGGCGCTGACGACCACTACGTCAATCGCGTCAGCCGGATTTGACTGGTCGGCTGCATACGCACAAACCACCACAATGCTGGATGCGACCGCAGCTGCGCCAAGCGCGGATTGATGTATCCCGCGATATCGCGTGGCGACAGACACGACCAATTTTTGCTTTAGCCGATGACTAACGGCTCGGCGGCTGGCGGCGGTAGGTTGCTAAGGCGTGCCGCAATCTGTGCGGCAAGTTCGTGATGACCGGCTTTGGTCGCAACCTCGACCAGCGTGCCTTCCGGGCCTTTGCGTCGCTCGTCTGCGCCATGCTCAACCAACATCCTTACGATTTCTGCATTGCCACGCTGCGCTGCGCGCATCAGCGGCGTGAGACCACCCGCGCCAGTGCCCTCAATATCAAACTCCAGACTCAACACGGCGCGAACGTGAGTTGGATTACCACGATCAATCGCGTTCATCAGCGCGTTCAGCGCTTCAGGATTGGCGCGTTTCTTACGCTGTTCCAAACCGGTCGGCAATACTTTGGCGGAATAATTGACTAGCGACACCGCAACCATCGTAATCAACGCCGCCAACAAGGGGCCTTGCGTGATATTGAGTGCAGCCGCCCATTGCTCGGGCAAATTGGCACCAACGGCGAGCAAAAGATAGAGCAGAAAAAAGAACATCCGCACATAAAGAAACACGGCAATCAATATCACCAGACCCAACACCGCCATCACGATGCCACGGTCAAAATGCACCAGCATCAACACCCGTTCCGGCAGATTGGCAATCAGCGCCATGCCACTGACCAGCATCAGCAAAGTAAATTCACGCGCTCGGCGTTTTGCGACGATATCCATAGTTGTGGCCGTCTAGGAAAAAAGAGTTGGCAGCAATTTAACGCATTTCACGAATCAGTAGCGCATATCTGTGCGCGCACAAATCGGTCAATGAGATAATCAATCCATGGACGATACACTTTTCATGCAAGTTGCGCTTGAACTTGCACACGAAGCCGCCAGTGCCGACGAAGTTCCGGTTGGCGCGGTGGTGGTTAGGGATGGACAAATCATTGGTCGTGGTTTCAATCAGCCCATAGCTCGCCACGACCCAACAGCGCATGCTGAAGTTATGGCACTGCGCGCTGCAGCAACCCATTCGGGCAACTATCGCTTGCCCGGTTGCACGCTCTATATCACGCTAGAGCCTTGCCTGATGTGCTGCGGCGCGATCATGCATGCGCGCATCGCGCGAGTGGTGTTTGGTGCTAGCGACCCTAAAACCGGCGCGGCGGGCAGTGTGATGAATGTGTTTTCTGATGCGCGTTTGAATCATCACACGGAGGCGAGCGGTGGCGTGTTGGCGCAAGAATGCAGCGCGTTGCTCAGCGGTTTTTTTGTAGCGCGCAGACAGCGCACGGCACTCGCCTGATGCGTATCACGGTCAGCCTGCCAGCGCAAACCTTGCTCGTTCATGACGATGCCTTCGTGCCCGTGCGCCGCTATTCAGTATCGACCGCCATCAAAGGCGCGGGCGAGGCCAATGGCAGCTTTTGCACGCCACGCGGGCAACACATCATTCGCGCCAAAATCGGTGCCGGTGCCGCCGCGAATACCGTCTTTGTCGGACGACGACCCAGCGGCGAAATCTGGTCAGCAGAACTTGCCGCGCAGTTTCCGGAACGGGATTGGATGCTGACCAGAATCCTGTGGCTTTCTGGCACACAACCGGGGCGCAATCGCCTCGGTTCGTGTGACACCATGCGCCGCTATGTGTATTTGCATGGCAGTCCCGACACCGCCGCCATGGGCGTTCCCGGCTCGATTGGCTGTGTGCGCATGCGCAACGCCGAAATCATCGATTTATTCGATTTGGTTTCCGCCTACACCCGTGTCGATATTGATGATTTTCGGGTGTCGTCGGGCGATTGGCCAAGCATGCAAGCGCATGCGATGCCATTGCGCGAGCAGATATTTGTGATCGAGCAAAATGTTCCCGCCGACCTGGAAATGGTTGAATTTGATGCCGTGAGTCATCACGCGGTCGCCTATGACGCTGACGCGGTAGCTATCGGCACTGGTCGCTTGTTACCCGATGGGCATATTGGGCGAATGGCGGTGGCCGCTAATTGGCGTGGGCAGGGCGTTGGTCGTGCCTTGTTGTTGCATTTGATGGATGAAGCACGAGCGCGCAACTATCGCGAGTTGCGATTGAACGCGCAAACCCATGCGGCCAAGTTTTATCAGCAGTTTGGATTCGTGCAAGTCGGTGGCGAATTCATGGAAGCCGGTATCGCGCATTGCGAAATGATGAAATCGATTTAGTGATCCAAGCCCTCGGCTTGCCGCACGAAATGCCCACGTTGCATCAATAATAGCAAGGGCAGGGCGAAGACGAGTATCAGCCCCAGACCGAGAAACAGTCGCTCGAAAGCCAGCAACGCCGCTTGTTTGCGGATCATTCCATCGAGCAACCACAGTGCTTTTGTAGGTGCCAAAAACTCGCTAGTGCCGTGCGCCATCACCATCGCTTTGAGTTGTGCCAAGCGTATCAACGTGGCATCCGATGCTTGCCCCACATGGCGTAGCAACTCCGCGCGATTGCTGTGCTGTAGTTGTACCAAAAGCGTTGCACCCACGGCGATGCCGACCGAACCACCAAGCTGCCTGGTCAGGTTATACAAGCCACTGCCTGGGGCGATTTGCTGCGGCGGCAAATTGCCCAGCGCAAGATTGTTTAACGGAATGAAAACCATGCCGAGACCTATGCCTCGAAAAATCATCGGCCACAAAAAATCGTCCACGCCTGATTCAGCGGTGAATAACGAATGTCGCCACATCGAGTAGCCAAAAATTAAGGCACCGATGACCACAAAATAGCGTAAATCCAGTGAGGTCTTTGCCGTCAAACGCCCCATGATGCCCATCGTTACGCCCGACGCAATGGCTCCTGGCAAAATCACCAAGCCAGTTTCCCAGGCCGTGAACCCAACGATGGTTTGCGCGTACACCGGAAAGATAAATATCGTGCTGTAAAGCCCCGCGCCGACGAGAAAACCAAACAGTAGCGATACAGCGAATTGCGGATCTTTCAGAATGCGAAGTTCAACCACCGGGTGCGGATGGCGCAGCTCCTGGAACACGAATAGCACTGCCGCCGTGGCGCTGGTAAGTGTGAGTGCAATAATTTCGCGAGATGCCCACCAATCGAGTTTTTCGCCGCGCTCCAGCAGGGTTTGCAAGCAGCCGATACTAAGCGCCAAAAGCAGCAAACCTATCCCATCAACTTCCTCGGCGCGCTCGCCAAATTCCGAATCCGGCACATACATCAACGCCAGCAACAAGGCCAAAGTTCCCAGCGGCAGATTGATATAAAAAATCCATGGCCATGAGGCTGCGTCGGTAATGTAGCCACCCAAGGTTGGCCCGAGCATCGGCCCGACCATGATGCCAAGTCCAAAAATAGCCATTCCCGTGCCGGCTTCTTTGGGCGGAAAGGTCTCGTACAGCGTGGCTTGCGCGGTGGAAATCAGGCCACCACCGCCCAAGCCTTGAACGATGCGCCAAAACACCAAACCCTCAAGACTGGTCGCGTTGCCACACATCAGCGAAGCGAAGGTGAACAGCATGATCGACATCGCGATGTAATTGCGCCTACCGACAAAATTAGCCAGCCAGCTTGATATCGGCAGCACGATGACATTGGCCACCACGTAGCCAGTGGAGACCCACGCCACTTCATCAAGCGTCGCACCGAGCGAGCCCATCATGTGTGGAATCGCTACATTGACGATGCTGGTGTCGACCAATTCCAGTACCGCACCCAGCGTTACTGTCATGGCGATAATGTAGCGGGCGGCGTAACGCTCGTCAGCCGTTTTGGTGCGACGTAAGCCCGGCAGAATTGATCGCATGTCTGGCGCTTTTAGCGTGTGGTTATAGTCACAAACACGCTCATACCAGGGCGTAGCAGCTTTTGGCCGTCTTCGTTTTGTTTGACGCGAATGCGCACCGGAACCCGCTGAACGACTTTGGTGAAATTGCCGGTGGCATTGTCGGGCGGCAGCAATGCAAAGCGAGCACCGGTGGCGGGGCTGACCGATTCGACCTCTCCCGCAACGTGCACGTTGGGATAGGCATCGATTTCAATATCGGCTGCATCACCTGATTTGATATCGCGCAAATCCGTCTCTTTCAAGTTTGCCACCACCCAAATATTTTCCAGTGGCACGACCGAGAGCATCAATTGCCCGGGCTGCACCAGTTGGCCGACTTCGACGTTTTTGGCCGCCACCACGCCGGTACTTGGCGCGACGATACGTGTATCGGCGAGTTGGTTAGCGATCAAGTCGCGTGCGGCACGTGCAGCATCGACTTTCGCCCACGCGGCGCGCAATCCGGCGTTAGTGGCGGTGACTTGTTCGCCTGCCGAAATCGCCGTTTCACGGCTGGCTTTGACTTGCGCTTGCGCCGCACGCGCGGTAGCTTCAGCGGCATCGAGTGACTGTGGCGAGACCATTTTCTTAATCACTAATTCACGCACCCGCTCCAAATCTTTTTGTGCCTTGTCGGCGTTGGCCAAAGTTTGATCGACGGTAGAACGTGCCGCCGCCGCAGACGCCACCGCCGCAGCGACTTGCGCACCCGCTTGACCACTGATTTGCGTTCCTGCATTGCCTTGCCGTCCGCCCGAACCAGCACTCCCGGCAGTGGCTACGGCGAGTGCCAAATCCGCTTCGGCCTGCGCCAAACGTACCTTGTAATCGCGATCATCAATACGGATGAGGAGATCGCCCGCCTTGACACCTTGATGCTCACGCACAGTGATTTCGGCAATAAAGCCGCCGACTTTGGGCAGCACCGGAACGATGTGGCTTTCAATTTGCGCGTTATCGGTGCTGACGTGCGACAGCGCCCACCACCATTTCCATCCCAGCCATGCGGCAATAAAAACCACAATGCCCAGCAAGATGAAGCGTGCGGGTCGCGGTTTAGTCGTTGATTCCGGTTCAGAAACGATATCGGTCATGGCAGTGTGTCAATATTGAAAAGCAGGGGCGGACATTAGCACACCAAGCCTGGCGTGGCCTTGAAGCAATAGCGATTACGGCTCGCCATTCGAGGCGCTCGTGCTGAGTCGGTATCCGTTCCCCAGCAAATCTCATCGTAACTAATCATTCCGTCGTCGGCCACCGTGAGCACCGTAGAAGAGCGTGTGCCATAGGTCGGCGCACCAGGCGGCAAGCGAATAAAAGCGGCCGACAATAGCCGCTCCCATTCCAGCGAGATGCCGGTCTGCGGCAAGGTTTCATCAGTATGTATGGTGACGTCGACCAGCAAATCAAAAATCCTTTGATCGTTTGGCAAGGCTGTCAGTGCGCTTTCCAACGCCGTTCTGCCAGCACCAACTTTCGGC
>JANYAW010000265.1 GCA_025361105.1 Rhodocyclaceae bacterium
CGGCGTGAGTTTCTTGATAGCGACGACCAGCGCTTCGGCGAGCGCCGGCGCACCAAGCGCATCGACAACCACTACGCCTTGCTCGGTGATGACAAATCCCGCGTTGGAAATAAAGTTGCGATTTTCCGGCGAGGCCATTTCCGTCGCACCTTGAACGTAGTAAGTGTTGGCGGCGACCTTGATGGGATGGAGTTGTAGCAGATTCGCACCAGTTGGTGCTGGCGACACGCCGTTGGACAGACCAGCGGCGACCAGAAAAATCACTGCATATCGCACCGCCAACATTTAGCTGGCAATCCCCGGATTCCCCGCCATACCTTTGATCACTGGCAAATTCAGCTGGCGCGCTTTCACGACCTTGAGCGATTTCAAATAGCGCGACATCAAATCCCAAATCGGCTCGCCACCGACATCACGAGCTGCTTCGGCGACCGGTGCCCAACCGGCGACTTTGTAGGTCTTATCCGCCTCGATATTTTTCCCGTGCAAGCGCATCGCCGAAATGCGCTGACCCGCCGCCGCGTTCGGATCGATGCTGTATTGCAAACCGCCAACACGCACCATATCGCCGCCTTGTTGGTAATACGGGTCGGGGTTAAACAAATTGTCGGCCACATCTTCCAGGATGGTTTTGATGGTTGCGCCGCTCATCTGGGTGACGGTCGTCCACGGATAACTAATCGCCGTTTGGTCGAGCAAGTGCTCGTTAGTAATCGCTTGACCTGGCAACAGCGAAGTACCCCAGCGGAAGCCCGGCGAGAAAGCCACTTCGGCATTTTTCTCGGCCATCAAACCATCGAGGATCAACTGATCAAAACTGCCATTGAAGTTGCCGCGTCGATAGAGCAAGCCCTCAGTCACCGCGAGTTTTTCGGCCAGCTTGGTTTCAAACGGCGCGCGCATTTTCTTTATCAGTGTCGACATCGCCGCATCGGCAGGTAGCAGATTGGCAAATATCGGCATCAGTTTGTAGCGCACATCAGTCACCGTGCCGCTTTTGACTTCAAGGTCGAGTACTGCCAAATATTTTCCGTTCGAGCCGGCATTGGTCACCAGCGTTGCGCCACCGGCATTTTTAATTTTGATCGGCGCAGGCACACCATCGTGCGTATGGCCGCCGAGTATCACGTCTATGCCAGTGACGCGCGAGGCCATTTTCAAATCCACATCCATACCGTTATGCGAGAGCAATACCACTGCTTGCGCACCTTTGGCGCGAACTTCATTGACGCGCTTTTGCATGGATTCTTCTTGTATGCCGAAGGTCCAGTTGGGCACCAAATAGCGGGGATTTGCGACCGGTGTGTAGGGAAACGCCTGGCCGATGATCGCGACTTGCACGCCATTCATTACCCGAATCACATACGGCTCGAAAACCTGGTCGCCGAAATCCGCAGTGGTCACGTTCTGCGCCAAAAACGCAATCTTGTCTTTGAAATCTTTTTCGACAATTTGCTTAACGCGCGCCTCGCCCAGCGTCATGTCCCAATGCGCGGTCATGATGTCTACGCCGAGCAACAGCGCCGCATCCACCATGTCCTGACCTTGTGACCATAGCGCGGTGCCCGAGCCTTGCCACGTATCACCGCCATCGAGTAGCAGCGCATTGGGGCGATTGGCTTTGAGTTGTTGCACCAGCGTCGCCATGTGTGCAAAGCCGCCGACCTTGCCATATTGGCGTGCGGCGGCCTCGAAATTCAGATGCGTAAATGCATAGGCTTCGCGGCTGTTGCGGGGGATACCAAATGTCTTGAGCAGCGCTTCGCCAACCAAATGCGGCGCTTTACCCGCTTGGCCGGCGATGCCTAGATTGACGTTCGGTTCACGAAAAAAAGTTGGCAGGAGTTGCGCGTGGCAATCGGTGAAGTGCAGCAAATGCACGTCACCAAATTTGGGTAAATCATAAAAATTCTTGGCAGCGGATTGTGCCGCATTGGCCTCACCATGCAAGGCCATGCCACCGGCAGAAGCCACCGCAAGCAAATGTAAAAACTCGCGGCGGTTCATGCTCATATTTGCTGGCCTACTGATTCACAGGTGAAGCCGCGTCAAGCAATAGTGCCATCACATCTTTCATTTGTTTTTCGGTCAACAAATTGAAATGCCCGATGCGTGGCATGGCGCTGCAGGCGTTGTAGGCTTTGGCGTTGTACATTTTTCCCCAGGTGTACTCGACCACTGCCGGTGTATTACCGCGCGTCTTGCCATAAGCCAATAGCGATGGGCCGATGGTGCCGTGCGAAATTTCGGCTTTGGAAATCTGATGGCAGTTGTAGCAGCCGCCGCCATTGGCACTACCGGCCTTGTCACTCCACGTCGCGCCGCGTCCGCTTTGGGCAATTTTTTCGCCCTCTTTCCAGTCGCCTAAATACACGCCATCACTTGGTGGCTTGATGCTCGCCAAATTTTCTTTTTCAATCGCGGCGCGGCGCTTTGCACCAGATTTGCCGGTTGCCATTTTTGGATCGGAACACAGGGCTTGCGTCTGGTCTTGCATAATCGATGAGACCGCGACGATTCCTTCGTCGCGAAAACTACCGATGATGGCTTTGTCCATCGCCGCCGTAACCTGCGCGGCCTGCGCGTTGCCTGAAATGCTTGCCAGACCTAACGCACACATAGCAAAAGCAGCAGAAGCGCGAAAAATTAACTGAGATGTTTTCATGATTTATGTCTCCCTTCTCTTAGCGCTTCAAGCCTGGCGTATGAATAACGCCACCTTTGGCGTTCGCCGCCAAGTAGGTCGACAAGGCGATGGTCACGTCGGATACGTAATTCGGATACGG
>JANYAW010000302.1 GCA_025361105.1 Rhodocyclaceae bacterium
CGGCATATGCTCACTGAGCAGATTCGGCAAGATCGATTTGCTATCACGATGCGCAGCAATCCAATCGTGCGCATCCACATCGGGCAACAAATCGATCGCCAGCGGTGGGCGCTTGCCGAAATATTCCTGCATTTGCCAATAGCTCGAAATTTGCAAAATCGCCGGTCCGGAAAGCCCGCGATGGGTGAGCAAAATGTTCTCGCGAAAACGCGCATCCGGCCCACCTTGCGTTATCGCCACCGAGGCCGCTGCATCAAGCGTAGCGCCGGCCAAAGGCTTGAGCATTTCAAACACCCCCGGTGCCAGGGCCAGCGGCACCAGCGCGGGTTTTGGCGCGATGACCTGGATGCCAAATTGTTCGGCGAGCTTGTAACCAAAGGGGGTCGCGCCGATTTTTGGAATCGACAATCCGCCACTCGCAACCACCAGCGACGCGCAGCGAAAACTGCCGCTAGACGTAAGTAGCGTAAATGGGGTGGCGTTTTCCGCGTGATGTTCAACACTGCTTATCGCGCAGCCTTTCGCCCATTGCACATTGGCTTTTGTGCAAGCATCCACCAGCATCGCAATGATGTCTTGCGCCGAGTCATCGCAAAACAATTGTCCATGCTCGCGCTGGTGATATTTGATGCCGCGCGCTTCAATTCTGGCAATGAAATCGCGTGCCGAAAAGCGCGCCAAGGCTGAGCGACAAAAATGCGAATTTTGTGAGAGAAAATTTTCAGCGCCAACATTTCGATTGGTGAAATTGCAGCGCCCGCCACCAGAAATGCGAATACGTTCGCCGATTTTGTTCATATGATCGATAAGCAAAACGCGCCGCCCACGCAAGCCCGCTTCGGCAGCGCACATCATGCCGGCTGCACCTGCGCCGACGACGATGACATCGAATTTCATTTATGGGTCATCACGACGGCGTGCTCTCAGCACCAACTGGCGCGACTGCTAAAGTTCAACAAAATCCCTCGCTCCGTATCAATATCAATCATCAATGTCAAAAAAACCTTCACTCCGGCAATTGCGCGCCGCAGACTCGGCGCAGCGATTATCAACCAGCTTGGTGTCCGCGTCGTCCGATACATGGCAAGCTTGGTTCGACGGCGGCGCGTTGCCCAATCCGGGCAAGATTGGCATTGGTGTATTGCTGATTTCGCCCGACGGTGTGCGCCACGAACACGCGCAAAAAACAGCGCTCAACGGATGCAGCAACGAAGCCGAACTTCACGCGATGATTGCTGCGATGAAATTGGCGCTGGCGGCAACTTGCCGTCGCCTTATCCTTTGCGGGGATAGTCAAGTGGCGATTCGCTATGTGATGAATCAGGAGCACACGCAAATCGCGCGCTTGCTGCCGCTGATTGCGGCTGCGCAAAAAACGCAACTGCAATTTGACGCAATTGAACTGCGTTGGGTACCGCGTCATCGCAATACGGATGCGGATCGTTTGTCGCGTGCGGCACTTGGTCTGCTCGACTAGCGACTATCATTCTCCACTTGAATAACGGAACAACATAAAGGAAAGCGCTGTGGGAATTTTGACCAACATTGTCGCCGCCGAAGAAGATGAAATTCCTGCCGTCGGTGAATCCTTGCGCCCCTGCGACGAGTGGAGCGGCATGGAGCGTCGCGGTGTCGACACGGCAAAAATTGTGACTTTGCATTGCCTGCTGACCTCCGACGAATACTCCTACGCGGTCTCGCGTTATGAGCCGATTTACATCAGCGACGAAGGCGTGGTCGTGATCAAAATTGCCGACGAAGTGTTGGAGCGGCTCGCTGGTCTTGAAGAGGAAGCGCTCGACGAAGTCGCCGCCGAGCTTTCCGCGACCGAAGAATTCGAGTACGAAAACTGGGATGCGGAGGAAGTCCACACGATGGTGATGGAACTTGCCGATCTGGCACGTCTCGCTGAATCGCAAGGCCAAATGTTGTTGGTGTGGATGCATCCTTTGATGACTTGAGCGAGGTGAGCATATTGCCCGACGCAAAAACTTGGTACGTGTATTTGCTCGAATGTAAAGACGGTAGCATTTACACCGGCATCGCCATTGATGTTGCTGCCCGCTTCGCCGCGCATTGCGCGGGCAAAGGCGCACGCTACACCCGCGCTCATCCGCCGCTAAAAATTCTCGCCAGTGTGGCGTGTGAAGACATGGCAACTGCTCTGCGCGCCGAGATTCGCATCAAAAAAATGCGTGCCAAAGCCAAATGGATTTACGCGAACAAGCTGCGCGACACAGGGTAATAGGCGCCTTAGCTTAGTCAAAAAATTGTTGCATCAAGCGTATGTAATTTTTCTGATCGAACGCACCGGCAGATTCGCGGCAGCTATGCATTGCCCACATAGGAGTGCCGATATCGACGGTGCGCAGCCCTAAGCGCGCGGCGTTAATCGGACCGATGGTGGAGCCGCAAGCGAGGTCGGCGCGATGCACATATTTTTGCAAATTGACCTTGGCTTTGCGCGCCAACTCGACAACAAATGCTTCGCCGCTGGCATTGGTTGCGTAGCGTTGGCTGGCATTGATTTTGAGCGCCACACCGGCGTTCACCTTGAGTGCGTGCAAGGGGTCGTAGCAGTCGGTATGCGCCGGATGAAAGGCATGCGCCATGTCGGCCGACAAATGCCAGCTTGCCGCCACCGCACGCGCCATCGCGTCCGCCGCCGGGCTGCTGCTGGCGACAATTCGCGCCATCACTTCCTGCATGAATGTGCCAGCTGCGCCGGTGCGACTTTGGCTGCCGATTTCTTCATGATCGAACAGCGCGATCATCGAGGTGTGCGCAGCGGGGGCAGTGTTCGCCATCGCCAACGTGGCCGCATGACAAGAGGCTAGATTGTCGAGTGCGCGCACGGCGATGAATTCTTTATGCTGCCCGAAAAACGCGCCACGCTGCGCGTCGACTGCGCACAAATCAAATCCCAACACATCGGTCTCGGTGACTCCCGCTGCGTTGCTGAGCAATCTTAGCCACATACTTGCGGCATCATGCTTATCGTCTATCGCCGCCAGCAACAAATTCAATCCCGTGTGTTTGTGCACTTTCAGCCCATCTTCGTTGACGGTCCGATGCATATGTATCGCCAAATTCGGCAAACGTACCAGCGCCTCGTCGAGCCGAATCAACACCGTGCGCAAGCCGTCCGTCGCGCCCGCATCGCGGATGATTACGCGTCCAGCCAAGAGCAAATCGCGGTCGGTAAAGGTGGCCAGAATCGGCCCGCCATAAATTTCTGTCGCTAGCCGCAAATAGCCGGCCGTAGCGCTCGCACCTTGCGTTTTGACACGCAGTCCCGGCGAATCAGTGTGCGCGCCGATAATGCGAAAACCGGCATCTGCAGTCGCTTTGCCGACCACAAATGCAATCAACGCCGCGTCGTCGCGCACCACCATGTAGCGCCCGCCGAGCTTGAGTTTCCATGACTCGCGTTCGTGCAGAAGCTCGTATCCGGCAACTTGCAACTGCCCTTGCGAGGCCGCCACCGCGTGCCATGGTGAAGGGCTGGCGTCGATGAAACGCAACAGCGCGCGTGCTGTTGCATTCTCGCTGGCAGTTTTAGCTGGGCGTTTGATAGCAGGCATGGAGCGACTCCTAGGGAAATATCAGAGCATGTTAACTCGGTTGTCACGACGGCGTATCACCAGCACCAACTGGCTAAGTAACGGTCTGTGATGCAAAATCTATCTACAAGTTTTTACACTTTGCCAACACACGGCAACACCACTCGCGCTTGCGCTGGGTAAGCTCACGGCTTAAATAAAAATATAAGGAACGACATGAACGCACAGACTCGCTTAGTCAATACCGTCATCGCGACTGCGGCGGTTTTTGCCGGATCACTTTTATCTGATGCTTATTTCGGTGACGGGATTCAGATCGATGATTTCGAGCAGGCCTTGGTGGTCGCGTTTATCGCCGGTGTGTTGCAATTTTGGCTGGCTCGTCAAGCACCACCTGAGCGCTGAAGCTTGCGGTCTGATTAAGCTATTTCAGTCGCCTAATGACGAAATAATTAAACGCGAAAATCACCGCAATAATCACACCAACGGCAACCAATGCGCCGATGATCGCTTCCCAGTCGCTCGCTAACATAGTTTTTTCAAAAGCTCCGCTTAAATCCAATGGTGAATCCGCCGGGCAACACACCCACACTTAAAGACTCGGATCGTCCATGTGCGTATAAGCCCACGCCGACACCCAGTGCCATCCCGACCAGAATATCCGATTGCCAATGCGCCTGTGATTTCATGCGCGCGATTCCATCGTAGATTGGCAGGATTGCCAATGCCCAGACAGCCGGATGGTCGTGTTGATACTCAGCGATGAATGGCGTGACCACTGCCGTGATATGCGTGACTTCGCCGCTGGGAAAACTTTGATTATTTGATGACTTGAACCAGGCATCGGGATCGTTCCCGTTGATCGGTCGCTGCCGGTGAAAAATTGCTTTTCCGATACCCGCCGCAACGGCACCCATGAGCATTGAATCGACGGATCGCCAATAGGTATTGCCCAGCCTATCATCGCGTCCTTCCCACAGCGCACCACCGACAACCAGCAAGGCCGATCCGACCTCCAAACTGGTTTGATTATTTCGCGACCATATCCCTGAATCATCGCGGTTGATCCGGTGGTCAATTCCGAATGGGCCGCCGGCCCAAGCGGATGTAGCAATGACAAATAACAGGGTAACGAAGCTGTACTTGATCTTTCTGGCATTCATGACAATCTCCTTCAAATAGATCGTCGTGGCGCAAGCGCCGAAGGCATGGCTTAGTCGACGCGACGAAACGCAAGGACGGCATTGGTGCCGCCAAAGGCAAATGAATTGCTGATAGCTGCGCGCAAGGTCGGTATTTTCGTGTTTGGTTCGCGAATCAACGGGACATTGCACAGTGGATCGGGATTGGCACAGTGCATATTCGGCGGCACGGCTTGGT
>JANYAW010000386.1 GCA_025361105.1 Rhodocyclaceae bacterium
GTTGCATGCCAAGCCCGATCAAGTGCGTGCAATTGTCGATGATTTCGCCGAGACATTTGAAGATCCCAAAGAAGTCGTGCGTTGGTATTACTCGCAACCGCAACGCTTGGCCGAAGCGGAATCGCTGGCCTTGGAAAATAACGTAGTTGACTGGGTGCTGGCGAACGCTAAAGTAACCGAAACAGCAGTGGCGTTTGACGACTTGATGGCTAACGCTGCATGAGTCACTTACTAGGATCCCCGAACATGAACGCAAACGCAATGTACGCTGACGACGCGCCGCAAAACCTCGGTCTTGTGCCTATGGTGATTGAAACCAGCGGTCGCGGCGAGCGTGCTTACGATATTTACTCGCGTTTGCTGCGCGAGCGAGTGATTTTTTTGGTCGGTGAAGTCAACGATGCCACCGCCAGCGTGGTCGTTGCTCAGTTGCTATTTCTTGAGTCGGAAAACCCCGACAAAGATATTTTCTTTTACATCAATTCCCCCGGCGGTTCGGTCACGGCTGGCATGGCGATATACGACACCATGCAGTTCGTTAAACCCGATGTGTCGACGCTATGTATTGGCCAGGCGGCGAGCATGGGTTCGTTCTTGCTGGCTGCAGGCAAAAAAGGCAAGCGCTTTGCACTACCCAATTCTCGCGTGATGATTCATCAACCGCTCGGTGGTTTTCGCGGTCAGGCTTCGGATATCGAAATTCATGCCAAAGAAATTTTGTACCTCAAAGAGCGACTCAATACCTTGCTCGCGCAGCACACCGGCCAATCATTGGAAAAGCTTGAGCGCGATACGGATCGTGATAACTTCCTGTCGGCTGAAGCGGCGGTCGAATATGGCTTGGTGGATAAAGTGATTAGCAATCGTGCAGATGCAGCGCAAAGCTAGGCGCTGCGAAAAAGCGAAGCGGAGAGACTGATGGCGGAAAAAAAGAGCGGCAGCGATAAATTGCTTTACTGCTCCTTCTGCGGCAAGAGCCAGCACGAAGTCAAGAAACTGATTGCCGGGCCTTCGGTATTCATCTGCGACGAATGCATAGACCTTTGCAATGACATCGTTCGCGATGAGACAGCGGCAGCACCGACCGCGAAATCAGGCAAGGAACTTCCCGCACCGATAGAAATTCGTGAGTTGTTAGACAACTATGTAATCGGCCAGGAACCGGCCAAGAAAATCTTGTCGGTCGCGGTTTATAACCACTACAAACGCATCCAGCATCGCGAAGCCAAGAACGACGAAGTTGAATTAGCTAAAAGCAATATCCTGCTGATTGGGCCAACCGGTTCGGGTAAGACTTTGCTGGCACAGACTCTGGCGCGCACGCTGAATGTGCCGTTCGTGATGGCCGATGCAACCACACTGACTGAAGCTGGGTATGTGGGCGAAGATGTCGAGAACATTATTCAAAAACTGTTGCAAAAGTGCGATCACGATGTTGAGCAAGCGCAACGTGGCATTGTATACATCGACGAAATCGACAAAATTTCGCGCAAATCCGACAATCCATCGATTACCCGCGATGTCTCCGGCGAAGGCGTGCAGCAAGCCCTGCTCAAGCTGATTGAAGGCACCACGGCGAGCATTCCGCCGCAGGGTGGACGCAAGCATCCGAATCAGGATTTCATACAAGTTGATACCACCAATATCTTGTTTATTTGTGGCGGCGCATTTGATGGTCTCGAAAAAGTTATTTTGAGTCGCTCGGAAAAAGGCGGCATCGGCTTTGGTGCCGAAGTCAAAAGTCGCGATGCCAAAAACGTCAGCGAGACTTTGATGCAGGTCGAGCCGGAAGATTTGATCAAGTTTGGTTTGATACCTGAGTTGATTGGTCGTTTGCCAGTGGTGGCGACGCTGCGTGAGTTGGATGAAGCCGCGTTGGTGGATATTTTGATCGCGCCCAAAAATGCGCTGGTCAAGCAGTATCAAAAACTTTTCTCGATGGAAGGTGTTGAACTCGAAGTTCGTCCTTCGGCACTTCAGGCGATTGCCCGTAAAGCCATTAAGCGCAACACTGGCGCGCGGGGCTTGCGCTCTATCCTTGAAAATGTATTGCTCGACACGATGTATGAACTACCGACCGCCAGTGGTATTAGCAAAGTGGTGATAGACGAGAGCACGATTGAATGTGGCACCAAGCCTTTGATGATTTACGCAGATCAACCCAAGGTATCCGGGTCAAACTAATCACTGCGGCTGGTCACTGAGAATCAGCGCCGGGGATTCGCATAGAGCAAAAGAAATAATGGTCTATCGTCCGACCAAAAATGCGCTATCTTGATTTCTCTTACATCGCCCCCACCTTGGCTTTGAGGCTAATTTGAGACGAGTTTGAGAAAAAAGGACGAAAAATATGTCTGACGACATCACTTCAATACCCGAACGAAAACCAGTGGCTACTGTGCCACTTTTGCCACTACTGCCTCTGCGTGATGTGGTGGTTTTCCCACATATGGTGATTCCGCTTTTCGTCGGTCGCCCAAAATCGATTAAAGCGCTCGAAACCGCGATGGAAGCGGGCAAAAGTATTTTGCTGGTCGCCCAAAAATCTGCGGCCAAGGACGAACCATCCGCCGACGACATGTATGCGATTGGCTGCGTCGCCAACATTTTGCAAATGCTCAAACTGCCCGACGGTACCGTCAAGGTACTGGTCGAAGGGGTGCAGCGCGCGCATGTCGATAACATTGAAGACAGGGGCGCGTTGTTTGTCGCCGG
>JANYAW010000021.1 GCA_025361105.1 Rhodocyclaceae bacterium
TTTCACTGCACCGGGCCATTCGTCCGTGTTTTCATTCAAGGCACTCAATCCCGGTCTATTCGTGTACCACTGTGCGACAGCACCGGTAGCCATGCACATCGCCAATGGGATGTACGGTTTGATTTTGGTCGAGCCAAAAGAAGGTATGCCCAAGGTCGACAAAGAGTTCTATGTCATGCAAGGTGATTTTTATACCAAAGGTAAAACCAGCGAGCCCGGACTTCAGCCTTTTGATATGGAAAAGGCGATTGATGAGCGTCCTTCATACATTGTGTTCAATGGCTCAGTTGGATCGACTACAGGTGACAGCTCACTGAAAGCAAAAGTCGGCGAAACGGTGCGCATATATTTCGGCGTTGGCGGCCCCAACATCGCGTCTAATTTTCACGTGATTGGCGAAATATTCGACAGGGTCTATCCCGAAGGTGGAACCAAGATCATTAACGAAAACGTTCAAACTACGATTGTTCCACCAGGCGGCGCGACCATTGTTGAATTCAAACTGGATGTGCCGGCGACCTACGTCTTGGTTGATCATGCCTTGACCCGAGCCTTCAATAAGGGAGCGCTTGGTCTGTTAAAGGTTGACGGCCCGGAAGATAAGGTGGTCTATTCCGGCAAGCAAAATGATGCTGTTTATCAGCCTGAGGGTTCTGGAATTCAGCAAACCCTGGAGAGTGCTCCCGCACCAGTTCTCGCCAAAACAACGCAGGATCGAATCAAATTTGGCGAGAGAACTTTCACCAACAATTGTTTGGCCTGTCACCAGGCAACCGGCTCGGGCATCAAGGGAGTATTCCCGCCGCTGGCAAATTCAGACTATCTGAATGCGGACAAAAATCGTGCGATTCAAACCGTGGTTCATGGACGTGAAGGCGCTATTGTTGTCAATGGTGACAAATACAATTCGGTTATGCCGGGGCAAGTGCTCAACGATGAGGACATTGCGAACGTGTTGACCTATGTCTACAGTGTCTGGGGAAATTCGAAAAAAGTCGTGACGCCGGCTGAGGTGAAAGCAATTCGTGCCACCAAACCAGTGGCTGGCAAGAACGCAACAGAGGCAGCACACTGAGCGCTGAGCGCGCGAACCACGCGAGAAAAAAACGGATGGAGAGCTAGCAAGTGAAAAAAATCCTGGCTCTTCTTCTGATCCTTTTTCACAGCGCCGCGACGGCAAGTCAGGTAGAGATCAAAGGCGGGGTGTTCACCCCGCTTTATGGTTCAGCAAAAAAAACTGTCAAAGTCAGCACTTTTTCGATGGACGTAACCCCGGTAACGAATGCGGATTTTCTGGCGTTTGTGAATTCACATTCCGAATGGCGCAAGTCGGCAGTAAGTCCAATTTTTGCAGAGGCAGATTATCTTCGTCGCTGGATCTCTCCATCAGAACTCGGGCCGGACGCCCTCCCCGATGGACCAGTGGTCAATGTTTCCTGGTTTGCGGCAAAAGCTTATTGTGAATCGAAAGGCATGCGTTTGCCCACCGTTAACGAATGGGAATATGTCGCCTCACGGCCAATTCCGGGAGTTGATGTGCGCAAAGCTATTCTTGACTGGTATTCAGAGCCAACGCCTGCCGTCTTGCCGTCGGTTAATTCAGGATTTAAAAGTTCAAACGGTATCGTCAGTCTGCATGGTTTGATCTGGGAATGGACTCTGGATTTCAATTCAGCGATGGTTACTGGCGAATCCAGAGCTGACGGCTCATTAGATAAATCATTTTTTTGTGGCGCCGGATCAGCCAATGCCGCGGACAAATCTGACTACGCAGCCTTTCTCCGGTTTGGCTTTCGTAGCAGTTTGAAAGCCAAGTACACAGTGAACAATTTAGGATTTCGTTGCGTTAAATAGGCGAGGGTAAAAATGTTCAAGTTGTTTATTTTTTTGCTACTACAAGCATCGATTTGCTTTGCCCAAACCGGGCCAAGCGAGTTACCTAATGATTCGATTTACCAGGTCAAATCCAAATGGGATGATCAATTTGGCAAGAAGATCGAGCTTGCTTCTTTGGTTGGAAAGCCGGTCGTGATTTCAATGATCTATCTTTCCTGCAAATTTTCCTGCCCCACGACAGTGATGCATATGAAAGATTTGCAGAAAATGCTACCTGAGCATCTGAAGAATGAGATGCAATTTGTTCTAGTTAGCTTCGATGGCAAGCATGACACTCCGGCGGTGATGAGGAAATATGCCGAAAAGCATGCGCTGGCGTTTCCCAAGTGGCGGTTTCTAACTTCAAAAAATCAACAGGATGTACGTGAATTGTCCTCACTGATTGATTTCAAATATAAACAAATAGGCAAAGGGGACTTTGAGCATTCTTTCGGCATTGTGGCGCTGGATGAGCGCGGTAGAGTCCTAGGCAGCACCATCGGTGCAGCTATGACGGAAAAAGATCTCATCCCTTTGTTCGATACTAAAAAGTAGAGCGAACTTTGGCGTTTTCACGGCAACCCGATCCGATAGTAGCTCGCATTGATGCTTATCCTTAACGAAAAACCCGAAACAGCTAGGTTTGCACTATTTGCGCTGGGTTTTCGACCTTTCTATTTGCTCGCCGCCTTGTTTGCGGCACTGGCGATACCGTTATGGGAGTTGGTGCTTTTTGGCATCGTCACGTTGCCAGTACTTGGCGTACTCTGGCATGCGCATGAAATGATTTTCGGTTTTGCGACGGCTGTCATAGTCGGTTTTCTATTCACCGCCGGACGCAATTGGACTGGCTTGCCGACGCCCACCGGCCGCGCACTAGCCGCGCTCGCCGCACTGTGGCTGGGCGGGCGAATCGGCATGGTACTGAGTGCCGGCGCGATTGCGGCAGTGATCGACGTTTTGTTTTTGCCTGCGGCAGCAACAGCATTGGCGATGGTGTTTATCAAAGCCGAAAATCGTCGCAACTATTTCATCATCGGTTTGCTAGTCTTGCTCGCACTGGCCAACGCGGCATCGCATCTGGCGCGCTTTGATCTGATCGCAATCGACCCTTTGCAACCATTGTGGTTTGCACTTGGACTCATCACGGTGCTGGAAACTGTGATGGGTGGTCGCGTCATTCCAATGTTCACTGCCAGCGCTTTGCGCGGGGTAAAACAATGGCAACACCAGCGCCTTAATCAAGCAGCAATTTTTTGCACAGGCATGGCGCTGTTGCTCTGGGTGCTAGGTATCAACAGCTTCGGTGCACCGCTGGCATTCGTCGCCGCCACCCTTCAGTTCGCACGTTGCATAGGCTGGAATCCCTGGGCCGCAAGGCGCACACCACTGCTATGGATATTGCATCTTGCGCACCTATGGATACCAATTGCACTGACGCTTTTGGCCTTGGTGCAATGGAATCTGCTGCCCCGTTCGGCGACAGTACACGCCTTGGCCGTCGGCGCGACCGGCGGCCTAATCATCGGCATGGTTACCCGCACGGCATTGGGCCACACCGGACGCATGCTGGTGGCAGGCAAGGTGGAGACTGGCGCTTATTGCTTGGTACAACTAGCCGCCGTGGCACGCGTGCTGAGCTTGGTGGCCTTCCCCGGATTGGTGATATATGGCATCCATCTCGCCGCCACATTGTGGACACTCGCCTTCGCGCTGTACTTCGTTCGCTACCTGCCGTGGCTGATACGCGCTCGGCCTGATGGTAGAGCGGGCTAGGCAAAAGCACGCTGGAAAGTTGACCAGCGTCAATGTCTTCAACTTTCCAAACTCCTAGCATGGATGCACAAGAAGATTGGCTATGCGCGATCTTCTGCTCACGTCACATGTCACCAGAGGGGAACTTCCCATGAATGAAAACGATCCGAACGATTTGAATGCCCCCGTTCCTTTCATGCAGGAACTTTTGGACAACCCATTCCTGCTGCTGTTTTTGGGCGTGATGATTCCCATGGTGGTTTATAGCCTGTGGGGCGTGATCGACATTCTGACGATTCCAGTCGCCAAATAAAACACCACCAGCATAACGAGAGGATTACAAAATGAGCGCAATACTCCCGCCCGCAGAACGGCTTTGGTGGAAGCATCCTTTGGATCGCGTGGAAGGCACATGGATAGTGATCGCCTTCGTCTGGTGCATGATCATGTTCGCCATGATGGTCGGCTGGCACATCTACGGCAAACAAAATCTCTCGACCGAAACTTATAAAACCACGCCAGAGTTGTTCGGCAAAAAAGCACAGGACGTGGTCGACAAATACACGGTGCGCAAAGAGACCGACCGCGAGATTCCAGTGGTGCATCCGCCTCCAGGCAGTGATGTTTATTTGGTCGCGCGATTGTGGGATTGGTGGCCGATTATCGAGCTGGAAAAAGACCAGACTTACAAGCTCCATCTCACCTCGATGGACTACAACCACGGCTTCTCGTTGCAACCGGTGAACATCAACATTCAAGTCGTGCCGGGCTATGAGCATGTGATCAAGATGACCCCGAATCAGGCGGGTACTTTTTCCATCGTCTGCAATGAATTTTGCGGCATCGGCCACGCCAATATGGCTGGCCGTATTTACGTTAAGTGAGGAGCTAAATTATGTCTACAACTTACCGTACCTGTCCGCGTTCAGGACTGCAATTTGAACTTCAAGCCGAGCGCCTGATGCTAGCCAACGCTGTTGCCGCCGTCGTCTTCCTGTTGGTCGGCGGCATCCTCGCGGTGGGCGTGGTGCTCACCCGTTGGCCCGCTGTGCATTGGCTATCTGCCGATGCGTTCTACATGGTGTTGACCGCGCATGGCATCGACATGTTGATCTTCTGGATTATTTTCTTTGAGATGGCGGTGCTGTATTTCTGTTCATCCACCTTGCTGCGCTGTCGCATCGCCACACCGCGCATGGCCTGGCTGGGCTTTGCGCTGATGCTGATCGGCGCGGTGACCAACAACATCGCCGTGTTTCGTGGCAGTTCCAGCGTAATGATGACGTCCTACGTGCCGATGATGGCCGAGCCGGCGTTTTATCTTGGCTTGATTCTGTTTGCTGTCGGCGCGCTGATCGGTTGCTTTGTTTTCCTCGGCACTTTGGTTGTCGCCAAGCGCGAAAAAACCTATCAAGGCTCGATTCCGCTGGTGACTTTTGGTGCGGTGACGGCCACTATCATCGCGGTATTTACCATCACCTCCGGTGCGATTATTTTGATCCCGACTTTTCTGATGTCGGTCGGCATCGTCAAGGAAGTTGACCCGCTGGTTTATCGCACAATCTGGTGGGCTTTCGGGCACTCGTCACAACAAATCAACGTTGCTGCGCACATCTCGATTTGGTACGCCATCGCCGCGATTTGCTTCGGTGCCAAACCAATGTCGGAACGAGTCAGTCGTGGTGCCTTCCTGCTCTACATTCTGTTCCTGCAGCTCGCCAGCGCGCATCATCTGCTGGCCGATCCGGGCATGAGCACCGAATGGAAAGTGGTCAACACCAGCTACTTCATGTACTTCGCTGTGCTGGCATCAATGATTCACGGGCTGACGATTCCTGGCGCAATCGAAGTCGCGCAACGCGAGAAGGGTTACACCAAAGGTCTGTTCGAGTGGCTGCGCAAAGCACCGTGGGGCAATCCGGTGTTCTCCGGCATGTTCATCTCGCTGATTGGCTTCGGTTTCCTCGGCGGCATTTCCGGCGTGATGATGGGCACCGAACAACTGAACATGCTGATTCACAACACCATCTACGTCCCCGGTCATTTCCATGCCACGGTTGTTGTCGGCACCACGCTGTCGTTCATGGCACTGACTTACTTCCTGATTCCGGTGTTGTTCAAACGTGAAATGATTAACCCCGGCCTCGCCAAACTTCAGCCCTATATGTTTGGCCTGTCGATGTATTTTTTCTGTCTGGTGATGATGGGCGCAGGCACACTCGGCGTAGCGCGGCGACATTGGGATATGACCATGGGCGGCTCGCCGCTGGCTTATGAATTCCCCGGCGCGGCTTACCTGATGATGGGCTTGGTCGGCATCGCCGGTATCGCGGCGATTCTTGGCGGCGCGATTTACATCTACATCACCGTCGGCTCATTACTCTGGGGCAAGAAGCTGGAGCCAGGTGTGCAGACCACGCAGACCATTCCCTTGCCAAAAACTCCGATGCCAAATGTCGTAATCCAAAGCCACGGCTCCTCAGGTTTTGCCGCACCGGGAACCTTCGCGCTGGCAATGGTATTCCTCGTTTCCTTCGTCCTCTACTACTTCATCAACTGGAAATATTTGTCGCAGGTGTGGGGGCTGAGTTAGCGCCTAAGTAAAGATTGGCTAGATTTCGATGCGCAACGGTTGGCGACTGCGAATATTTCTGTGGCTATTTTTGTCGGCAACTTGTTGCGCAGCAGATGAAGGAAATGTCGCCGCCACATCCACAACGTCGGCTGGCGGACTAGACCAAAACGCTGCGCTACGCATCAGCCACGACGCACTAGGTCGCGCCATCGGGCAACACCGCTTGCTCGACCGCGAAGGTCGTTCGGTGCGCCTCGCCGATTTTCGCGGCAAACCCTTGCTGGTCAGTTTCATTTACACCGGCTGTTTTCAAGTCTGCCCGGCCACCACCAAGCTGTTGCAAAAAGCCGTGCGTGAAGCGCAGCAAACGCTAGGCACGAATAATTTTCGCGTCATCAGCATCGGCTTTAATCAGCCCGCTGATACTCCGCAAGCGCTCAAATCCTACGCCGCGCAATACGGCATCACCGAATCCAACTGGGAATTCCTCAGTCCTTCCGCCGCCAGCGTCGCCGAGCTCACGCGGGAATTCGGTTTCAGCTATGTCCCCACCGCAGCAGGCTTCGATCACGTTTTGCAAATCACCGTCGTCGATGCCGATAGTCACATTTACCGCCAGGTTTATGGCGATCGTTTCACCCCCGATCAACTCACTGAGCCCTTGCGCCAACTCATCAACAAAGCGCCGCTGGCCGATGCCACCAACTTCGCTGATCTGATCGAGCGCGTGAGAATTTTGTGTTCGGTCTATGACCCGCTGACCGGCAAATACAAAGTCAGTTACGGCCTTGCATTTGAAATCGCTGGCGGCGTGACATTTTTGATTTGGATACTTTGGTTTTTTGGCAACGAGTGGTGGACGCGGCGGCGGCATACGCGGCACTTGCGCGCCTGACCTCATGGCAACAGCGGAAACGGCGGCAACGGCGTGTGGCCGATGAACGGGCCATTCCATCACCAGCACCAACTGGCGAGTGAGCACTTCGGCAGTCGCATTTTTCGCGCCATCGACCATCAATTCGATACGATCTTCGGCACAGCGGCCAATCCGTGGCGACATCTCGGCGCACTCGGTTTTTTGTTTCTGTGGATGATCGTTGTCAGCGGCATTTATCTCTACATCATGCTCGACACTTCGGTCGCCGGCGCGTACCAATCCATCGCCGCGCTGTCCGTCGAGCAACCCTTGTTCGGCGGCCTGCTGCGCAGTTTGCATCGCTATGCGTCGGACGCTTTTATCGCCGTGGCCTTGCTGCATTTATTGCGCGAATTCCTGCTCGAGCGCTACACCGGATTTCGCTACTTTTCATGGCTCACCGGCATCCCTTTGTTGTGGCTGAGTTACATCGCCGGCATCGGTGGATTCTGGTTGGCGTGGGATCAGCTCGGTCAGTTTTCTGCCATCGCCAGCGCCGAATGGCTGGATGCATTGCCATTTTTTTCGGCACCGTTTGCCAGCCCATTGACGCGCAACTTTCTCACCGCCACTGCCGTCAATGACCGCATATTTTCGCTATTTGTGTTCATTCATATCGGCGTTCCACTGCTGCTGTTATTCGGC
>JANYAW010000067.1 GCA_025361105.1 Rhodocyclaceae bacterium
AAGCGCCGCGCCGATTTGAGCCACAGCTTGCGGGCGCATAACAAATACCGCTAAAGCGACACGCAAAAGGCCTGAATCCGGAAATTGGTTCAGGTCTTTTGTGCGTATGGACTCGGCGCCGTGTCACCAGCACCAACTGACGAACTATGTGGTGAATTTTGCGGAACCGGCAACACCGCAACCTCACTCAAAATCGAATATCGCCACGCCCACACCGCCAATATCAGCGAACAAATTCCCGCGCCACCGAGCGTGTAGCGCAGGCCAAAATGCTCACCTACATAGCCGCCGAGTAGTGCGCCGGGTCCAGCCGGTATCAGCATCAACCAACGCACGGTGCTGGTCATCCGCCCCATCATTCCCTCGGGTGTCACCGCTTGGCGCAGCGCCAGCATGTTCACAAAAATCAATACTGCACCAAAGCTGTAACACAGCAACATGAACACGAACGATGCCACACCCCATCCCATGTGTTCCGCATCGGTCGGTGCAAATCCTAATTGCAGCCAACCAATTCCGCACACCGCAAAACCCAAAATCATGCATGGCCCTGGCCCGACCCAACGGGAAAAGCGATGACTAAAAGTGCTCGCGATAATCGTGCCGATGCCCATAATCATGTAGCACAAACCGACTTGGTGTTCGCTCAAATGCAGCTCGCGGGTGGCGAACAAAATCTGCATGGTCAGCGCGCCGTAATGAAACATATGCCAAATGCCGACCGTCACCGAGAGCGCCACCAACAGCGGCTCGCCCGTCACAAAACGCAAACCGTCTTTCATATCGCGCCAAAAATGCGCCTCGGGATTTGGCACTCGCGTCTCAACAATTTTTAGCCCGCGCAAAATCAACACGCTCATTGTCAGCATCAATGCATCGGCCAACAACGCCAAAGGCGCGCCGGTGACTTTGATCAGTGCGCCAGCCAATCCCGGCCCCGCCACTTCCGCACCGCTTGATGCCAAAGCGTTGCGCGAATGCGCTTCAACCAGACGCTCACGCGGCACCACTTGCGTCAGCACAATTTGCGCCGCCGAACCGGCAGTCACAAACACCGCACCGATGATGAAACCGACACAATACATAAACGGCATGGACAGAAACCCCAGTGCCCAAACCGTCGGCACGGAAATCAACACCAGAGCAATAATTGCTTCGCCAGCGACATATACCGGCAACTTGCGCACACGATCCAGCCAAACGCCGGAAGGCAGCGACAGCAACACGAAAGGCAAAATCTCCATCGCCGTTAACAACCCCATTTGCGAGGGTGTCGCGGCCAGCAAAACAGCCGCCGTGAGCGGCAGCGCGAGCATCGTTATCTGGCTGCCCAGCGAGCTAATCAAGATAGAAACCCACAGCCGCCGATAAACCCGCTCACGCAGCAAATCAGTGCTGGGCAATTGCAACCAAACCGGCCACCACCAAGGCAAGCGACCTGCGCTACGAGAAACATTGGAGTTCATGAATAAAAATTCTGCATAAGAGCGGAGGAATTTTAGCTGAGGTGGCGAGGAGGTCGGCTTGCGCTTGATGTTTTCGACTTTCTGCAATAACAGATCTCGCCTTTGGTGCTGGTGACACGCCGTCACCACTACGCCATCCGCTATCATTCGATTCCCCAAAACGATTTCTTGCGCGGCTGCATAGCATGCGGTCGCCGATTGCCACTATGAAAACTGAACAACGCGTTCCGATTCAACTTTCTGACTACCAGGTTCCGCCGTTTTTGATAGCCACAGTACATTTGGATATCAGTATTTTTGTCGATGGTGCGGTGGTGAAATCTACCCTTCAGTGTGCGCGAAATCCTGCCAGTGTGGCGGGCTTGCCCTTGGTGCTTGACGGACAAGAATTGGAGACCTTGTCGTTACATCTTGATGGGCACTTGCTCGAGGCTGGCGAGTATGTGATGGATGCCGATACGCTTACCATTACTAACCTGCCCGATGTATTTGTGTTGGAAATCGTGGTGCGAAACCAACCTGATTTCAACACCCAGCTTTCAGGTTTGTATCGCAGTGCCGACGGCTATTTCACGCAGTGTGAAGCGCAGGGTTTTCGGCGGATTACTTGGTTCATGGATAGACCCGATGTCATGTCGTGCTACACGGTGACGGTGCATGCCGACAAAGCCGCGTTTCCGGTGTTGCTCGCCAACGGCAATCCCTTGGCGAGTGGCGATGAAGCGGGTGACGAAAATGCGGGACGACACTATGCGACGTGGGTTGATCCCTTCCCCAAGCCTTGCTATTTATTCGCTGCGGTGGCTGCCAAATTGGACGTGTTGAAGGACAGCTACCGAACGACTTCCGGTCGCGATGTGCAGCTGGCGATTTATGTCGAGCCGGGCAAATTGGATCAATGTCCACATGCGATGGATGCGCTCAAACGCTCGATGCGCTGGGACGAAAAAACCTTTGGTCTCGAATGCGATTTGGATCACTACATGATTGTCGCCGTCGGCGATTACAACATGGGCGCGATGGAAAACAAGGGCTTGAATATTTTTAACACCAAGTACGTTTTGGCGCGGCAGGACACGGCGACCGATACAGATTTTCTTGCCATTGATCGCGTCGTCGCGCATGAGTATTTTCATAACTGGACCGGCAATCGGGTGACTTGCCGCGACTGGTTTCAGTTGTCCCTAAAAGAAGGCCTGACGGTGTTTCGCGACCAACAATTTGGCAACGATGAACACAATCGATACACCAGCCGGATTATGGATGTGCGTCAATTGCGTGCCGTGCAATTCCCCGAAGATGCCGGGCCGATGGCGCATCCAGTACGACCGACGAGCTACCTTGAAATCAATAATTTTTATACCCCGACGGTGTACGAAAAAGGTGCCGAAGTGGTGCGCATGATTCACACCTTAATCGGCAAGGATGCGTTTCGGCGCGGCATGGATACTTACTTCGCGCGCCACGATGGACAGGCAGTGACTTGCGATGAATTTGTCGCGGCGATGGCGCATGCCTCGGGGTTTGATTTCGCCCCGTTCATGCGTTGGTACAACCAGGCCGGCACGCCGCATGTTCGCGTGGTCGGCGTGCACGATGCGGCTGCGCAGACTTACACGCTGACGATGACGCAATCTTGCGCGCCATCAGCCGGGCAGCCCGACAAATCGCCGTATTTGATTCCGATTACCGTGGCGCTATTTGACCCCGATGGTCAAACGGTATTGCAAAACGGCGAGGCAGCGCAAGTCTTGTTGCTGACCCAGCCAGAGCAAGATTTTGTGTTCACCGGTGTGGCCAACGCGGTGACCAGCGCGCCAGTGCCATCGCTGTTGCGCAATTTTTCTGCGCCAGTGATTTTGGAATACGAATATTCCAATGCAGATTTGTTGCATTTGTTGGCCTACGACAGCGATGCCTTCAATCGCTGGGAAGCCGGGCAGCGTTTGTTTGGTCGTTTGATACTGGCGGCGGCAGCACGCTTGAGCGCTGGTGAGCCGCTGAGTGCATTGACGTGGCCGTCTCAGTTGGTGCTGGCGACACGCCATCTGCTGCTCGATACGCAGATTGATTTTGCCTACAAAGCTGAGCTTTTGATTTTGCCTAGCGAGTCAACTTTGGCCGAGCAAATGACCGTGGTCGATGCAGAGAATTTATATCTCGCGCGTTTGGCGTTCGGACAATTTTTGGCCACCAATCTCGCCAGCGAATTCGCTCACCTCTACACCACGTTAGCACCAACGCAAGCTTATCGCCCTGACACTGCGGGTGTCGGTCAGCGTCGCTTGCGCAATCTCTGCCTAAGTATTTTGAATGAGCTGGATGAACCTGAATACCGAAATTTCGCCCAACAACAGTTTGCCCAAGCCGACAACATGACTGATCAATTTGCCGCGCTGGTAGTGCTCGCCAACGCGCCTGGCGATGCGGGTCGTGCAGCATTGGCGGCGTTTTACGAGCGTTGGCAACACGAAGTTTTGGTGGTGGATAAATGGCTGGCGGTGCAATCTGGCAGCCGTTTGCCCAATGCATTGGCCGAGGTTGAGCGACTCGCCGACAGCGCGATTTTCGATATCAAAAATCCAAATAAAGTTTACGCACTGATTCGCAACTTCGGCGCCAATCATCGACACTTTCATGCCGCAGATGGCAGCGGCTATCGCTTCATGGCAAAGCAGATTGCGCTGCTCGATCCGATAAATCCACAAGTGGCTTCGCGCCTCGCCCGTAGCTTTGATCGCTGGAAGCGCTTCGATGCACAGCATCAAGCGCACGCCCGTGCTGCGCTGGAATCGGTGCTGCAAATCTCTGGACTTTCGGGTGGCGTGTTTGAGATTGTGGGCAAGTCATTGGCATGACGACTAGCGCATCGGCAACACCAACTGCGCATCCGCTCAAGCGCTTATTCAGCTACGCACAGCGGTATCGCGCCGACGTTTTGTTGGCATCTTGTTATTCCGTTCTCAACAAATTTTTCGACGTGCTACCGGAAATTTTGATTGGAGTAGCGGTCGATGTGGTGGTCAGTCGCAAGGAATCTTTCGTCGCTAAATTTGGCATCACCGAGCCGCGTGATCAACTCCTGTTGTTGGCGACACTCACGGTCACCATCTGGGTGGGCGAATCTTTGTTTCAATATCTCTACGATGTGAAATGGCGACAGCTTGCGCAGGACTTGCAGCACGACATGCGCATGCTGGCCTATCGACATGTACAACAGCTCGAGTTGGCGTATTTCGAGCGCAATCGCACCGGCAATTTGCTCTCGATTCTCAACGAAGACATCAATCAAATGGAACGCTTTTTGAATGGCGGCGTGAACGATTTGATTCAAGTTTTCGTCGGCTCTTTGTTGGTTGGCGCGGTGTTCTTCGCCCTCACCAGTCAGCTTGCGTTTCTCGCGCTGATTCCGGTTCCTGCAATCTTGTATGGCGCATTTTGGTTTCAAGCGCGGCTCGCTCCGCGCTATACGGCAGTGCGCGAATCGGCTGGCGCACTGGCAACACGGCTGAACAATAATTTATCCGGCATCGCCACCATCAAAGCCTACGCCGCCGAAGATTTTGAGGCTGCGCATATCGCCGATGGCTCGAATGCTTATCGCAACATGAACGCACAAGCGATTCGACTTTCTGCCGCGATTACACCAGTGATCCGCATGGCAATTTTGACCGGCTTTACTGTCACGCTGCTCTATGGTGGATTGATGACGCTCGATGGCGAAATCGGTGTCGGTAGTTATTCCGTGCTGGTGTATTTGACTCAGCGCCTGCTATGGCCGCTGACGCGCCTGGCGGAGATGACTGATTTGTACCAACGCTCGATGGCCTCGATACAGCGCGTGATGGATTTGCTCGATACGCCGCTGGCGATTCCTTATTCAGGCTTTGCACTAGCAGCGACGAACACGCGCGGCGAGCTGGAATTTGATCGTGTGCGTTTCACTTACGCCGGTGTCAATGCGGCAGCGATAGATGATTTAACTTTGCGCATCGCACCCGGCACCAGTGTCGCTTTTGTTGGCAGCACCGGCGGCGGCAAGAGCACTTTAATTAAATTGCTGCTGCGTTTCTATGAGCCGCAGCAAGGCGAAATTCGCCTCGATGGACAGGCGATAAATTCGCTGAATTTGCAGGACTTGCGGCGCAATATCGGCTACGTCGCGCAAGACACTTTCTTGGCCGATGCCAGCGTCGCCGAAAATATTGCCTATGGCATGAAAGACATACCGCTTGCGGCCATTATCGAAGCTGCGCAAGCCGCCGAGGCGCATGAGTTCATCAGCGAATTGCCGCTGGGCTACGATACGCAGGTCGGTGAGCGCGGGATGAAACTGTCCGGCGGACAACGCCAGCGCTTGGCGCTAGCCCGCGCCATTCTCAAAGACCCGCCGATATTGATTTTGGATGAAGCCACATCAGCCGTCGACAACGAGACCGAAGCCGCGATACAACGTTCGCTGGAGCGATTAGTGGTCGGTCGTACCAGCTTGCTGATTGCTCATCGTCTGTCGACCATACGCCACGCCACCTGCATTAATGTATTGGAACGCGGTCGCATCACCGAGACCGGCACGCACGATGAATTGCTCGCGCAGGGTGGCACTTATGCGGCCTTGTGGCGCTTGCAAACTGGTGAGCATGTCCCCATTTAGGAACGCACTATGGACATAATCGCCGCCTTCGGCATCGCGACACTCGCCGCAGCGACATGGCTGTGGGTTGACAGCCTCAAAGCGCGCGAAGCCGCGATACGCGCTGCCAAGCAAGCTTGTGCGACAGAAAATTTGCTGCTGCTCGATGACACTGTAGCGATTCATCACATCCGTTTTGGACGTGATGATGAAGGAAACTTGCGCTTGCGTCGCGTGTATTTTTTCGAGTACAGCGACACCGGAGAAAACCGCAACGATGGCAGTATTGCGATGATCGGCAGTCGCGTGTTGATGACCAAGCTTTCGACGCAGTCGGTGGTTCATCCGACTTTTCTGCATTAAACGTTCGTATTGCCAGTTGGTGCTGACGACACGCTGTCATAGCAAGGAAATCGTAATTCAAAGCGACTACCTTGCCCCGGCACGGAGTCCAAACTCAGCTCAGCGTGATAGCGTTCGGCAATTTCGCTCACGATGGCAAGCCCAAGACCGGCACCGCCAGAGCGCGCCATATCCGAGCGATAGAAACGCTGAAAAACTTGCGCGCGATCGGTGGCCGAAAAACCTGGGCCGTCATCGCCGACAGCCAGCAGCACTTCGTTTGCTTCGCGGTAGATTTCAATGGTCACATGCCCGCCACGATGCCCATAGCGGAGAGCATTGTCGACCAGGTTGCCAATCAGTTCGCCGAACAACACTTCGTTGCCAGCCACTAGCCAATTGCCCGTGCCGGTCTCGCAACCAAGATCAATCTGGCGTTGGTCGGCCAGCGGCAAAAAGCGTTCAATAATTTGGTGGGCGATTTGTCCAAGATCAACCAGCGGACCCGGTGCCAGGGGATCGATTACTTCAGCTTTTGATAGCACCAAAATTTGGTCGACCAGATGTGCCGCACGCGCTGCACTGGCTTCGACTTCGACCAGACTTGCACGCACTAATTCGGGTTCTGTGGATTTGTTGGCGAGCTGCGCTTGCAGCCGCAAACCAGCTAGCGGTGTGCGTAATTGATGGGCGGCATTGGCAATAAAATTGCTTTGTGATTCCATCACCACCGCAATTCTCGCCATCAGTCGATTGATCGCATCAATCAAACCGTGCACCTCGATCGGAGAATTCACCCGATCCAAAGGGCGCAGGTCTGCCCCCAGCCGTTGCGTCGCTTCCGCTTCGAGCAGCGCGAGTGGTGCCAGGCCACTGCCGACGCCATGCCAAACGAGACCCACAGCAACCACCACGACAGTCGCCATGAACAAGGCCGCGCCGATAAAAATCGATTTCGTCATACGGTCACGTTTTTTGGTCGTCTCGGCAATTTCAATCAACACCGGCACGTCGCTTGGATCAGTGTCGTGACGCAAGTAAGCCACTCGAAGCGTGGAGTGCTCGCTGACAAAATTGCGAAATCCCGATTGCCCGCTAAGGCTTAAATTGCTTGGCCGCTCGCCCAATTGGCCGTTGGCCGCAAGCACTTTCCCGTTGCGCAAATCGGTGACGCGATAACGTACCACTTCACCCTCATCGGCCAGCAGCCATTTCAATGCTGCGGTGGGCAAATTCACCTGCACCGTACCGTCAGCATCGACGGTGATTTGCTGAGCCAAGGTATTTACGTCGTCGAACAAAGCTTGGTCATAGGCCACGTTGGCGTATTGGGCGCCGAGCTCATAAGCGGCGACTGTGCCAATGATGCCCAGCGCGACCAACGCCAAGGTGAGTCGCGCAGTGAGGCTTGCGCGTAGCGATTTTGAGCGAGGGAACATTTATTTATCTTTTGGATTTGCTTGCAGTAGATAACCGAGTCCGCGAATGGTGCGAATTTCAATATCACCATCCGACAGTTTTTTTCGTAAGCGATGAATGTAGACCTCTACCATATTGTCCCCCGCGATGCCAATGTCATCACCCAAAAGATGCGCCAAGGCGCTCTTGGCGATGATGTGTCCGCGCGCTTGCACCAGCGCTTCAAGCATCGTCAGTTCGTGCTTGGATAGTGTCAAGGCAACACCACCCAGCGATGCTTCGCGGCGATCCCAAAACCATTCCAAACGACCAATGCTGACAGTGATACCTTGACCACGACGTAGCAACGCACGGACGCGAGCTTCAAATTCTGACAACTCAAACGGCTTTGTCAAATAGTCATCAGCGCCAAGATTCAAACCGCGCACACGGTCTTCGGTGCGATCCCGTGCGCTAAGAATCAGCACGGGAATGGGTTGCCGGCGGCGACGAAGGCGCTCCAGTACGACGGTGCCATCAAGTGACGGCAAGCCCAAATCCAGTACCACGAGATCAAAATATTCATTGCCAAGCAAAGTGTCGGCATGCGCGCCGTCACTGACAGCAAGTGCTTGATGTCCCATGCTGATCAGCGCATGCAGCAGACCATGTTGTAGCGTCGGGTCGTCTTCTGCGACAAGAATACGCACGGATGCTCCTTTCAGGTCTGTTTCAGCTTGGGCAAGTACACTTTGCGCTTGATGATACCTACCAAAACGTCCCATGCACGAATCGCTTGAAATCGCCAACCCGTCCTTGCTGCTTTTTCATGGCTTGCTTTCATCGCCACAAGAGTTTGGTCTGGTTACTAACCCGCTCAAAATGCACGGTACTGCACATCATGCGCTGAGCACACCTGGCTACACAGCAGGCAATGGTGAAACTATTCTTGATTGGCGTGCTTGGCAGAAAAACGCCAGCGCCGTGGTTGGCGAACAAGTGGCCAACAATCAACCGGTGATACTGGGTGGCTTATGTATAGGCGGCATTCTCGCGGCGACGGTTGCGCTTGAGAAAAGACATCCAATTGCCGGACTCGTGTTGATTTCACCGACCTTTACTTATGACGGCTGGGGCATGTCGTTGATTCGCCATTGGCGTCATATCGGCTATTGGACGGGGCTGGATCATTTCTTTTCGGTGGCCGAGCGCGAGCCCTATGGCGTCAAAAATCCGAAGATTCGGAAATGGGTGCGACAAGAATTGGAACAACGCGCGCTCTCGGCGGCTGGCCCGACCAAAGTGCCGCTGCGCGCGCTGCGTGAAGCAGAACGCATGATGGCGAATGTTCGCCAGCGTCTTGGTGAGCTGGATTGTCCCTTGTTGGTGATTCATTCGCGCGAAGACGAAATCACTCGCATTGAAAGCGTCAAACAATTGTTTGACGATCTACCGCTGCGCAACAAGGAATTGGTGATTCTGGAAAATAGTTATCACATGGTCACCATCGACAATGATCGACGTCAAGTCGCTGATTTACTCAGTCGTTTCGTGAAACAAATTGGCGATCAAAATTTGACCGTAGGTTCAAGCGCTGTGATAACTGAATGTCATACCCCGGCGGAAACTCAGGCAACCGAAACCGCCATTAATCCGATTTTTAATCCTTGTTAGGATGACTATGAATACGCTAGATGAAATTAAAAACTTGATCCACACCACATTCGGCATTGATACCGAAACGCTAAAACCTGATCAGCCGCTCTCGGCCTATGGCTTAGATTCGCTGGCCTTGGTCGAGCTGTTGTTCACGATTGAGGAACATTTCAATCTCGACATTCCTGATTCGCGTGGCGACATAACCAACCTTACCGGCTTGGCAAAATTGATCGATGAGTTGCGTAGCCCACAAGTGGTATGACGCGACGCGTTGTCATCACCGGTATTGGTCTAGTCTCGCCGCATGGTGATTGCCCCGAAACCGTTTTCGCTCAATTGCTGGCCGGACGTTCGGCTATTGAGCGCTGGGAACCCGAGGGCATGCCGCCTGTCGTGGTGGCACGTGCACCTTTCGACGCCACACGCTGGTTCACCCGATTACAACTCGCTGGCGTAGATCGCGTCAGTCAGTTGGCAGTGGCTGCCGCCGAAATGGCGTGCACCGATGCCGGCTTGACCACGGTCGACGAAATGACCGGTGTGTATGTCGGCACCGGCATGGGCGGCGCAGCGGCGATAGAAGGTGTTTTTAGAGCCGATGGGCGCGTACCACCACTCACCGTACCCGCCTTTATGCCCAACGCTGCAGCCGCACATATCGCCATGCGCAAGAGCTTGCATGGTGCGGTGTATACCTACTCCATCGCTTGTGCTTCGTCGGCGGTGGCAATTGCAGAAGCTGCAAAGGCAATCGCACACGGCGAGCTTGATTGCGCCATTGCCGGCGGTAGCGAAGCCTTATTGGTACCCGGCGTGGTGCGCGCGTGGCAAGCATTGCGCACTTTGGCGAGCGCCGATGGCGACGACCCATCAAGCGCCAGTCGCCCTTTTAGCAGCGAGCGCACTGGCTTGGTCTTGGGCGAGGGCGCCGCATTCTTGATGCTTGAACCCTACGAATTGGCACTCGCGCGTGGCGCACGAATCTACGCCGAACTAGCCGGCAGCGGTGTCTCTTGCGATGCCACGCATCTCACAAAACCTGATTCGGCTGGTCAAGTTCGCGCGCTGTTAGCAGTACTGAAGAACAGCAATCTTTCACCAAGTGAAGTCGGCTATTGCAACACGCACGGCACCGCAACCTTGATCGGCGATGTGGTCGAATGTGAATCTCTGCGCACCGTGTGGGGCGAGAATTTATCCAGTCTCACGGTTAGTTCAAGTAAATCCATGCATGGCCATTTGCTTGGTGCCGCTGGTGCGCTGGAGGCGGCTATAAC
>JANYAW010000078.1 GCA_025361105.1 Rhodocyclaceae bacterium
CTTGGGCAGGTTTTCGCCGAAGCGTATGTCTTTGGGCTTGGCAATCGGGCCGATTTCCTTGGCGACCCACGCCCGCAATTCGTTGGCAATTCGCGCTGCGTCGGCATCAGACGGTTTGGTCTGCTTCAGCACCACAAACGCGCAGATAGCCTCGCCGGTCAAATCGTCCGGCCGCCCTACTACTGCTGCTTCGGCGACTAGTGGATTGGCCACCAGTGCGGATTCAACTTCCATCGTGCCTAAGCGGTGGCCAGAGACATTAAGCACGTCGTCGATGCGACCCATGATGGTGAAATAGCCGGTTTTGGCATCACGCATCGCACCGTCGCCCGCGAGATAAAGCTTGCCGGAAAAATCAGCCGGAAAATAGGATTTGACGAAGCGATCCGGGTCACCGTAAATCGTTCGTATCATCGATGGCCAAGGTTTTTTGACCACCAAAAATCCGCCCTTGCCCCACTCCACATCGTTGCCGGTTTCATCCACAATAGCAGCCTGAATGCCGGGGAAAGGTAGCGTGCAAGAGCCAGGTACCAATGGCGTTACGCCTGGCAGCGGGGTAATCATGTGGCCGCCGGTTTCGGTTTGCCAGAAGGTATCGACTATCGGGCAGCGTGTGCCGCCGACATTGTTGTAGTACCACATCCAGGCCTCGGGGTTGATGGGTTCGCCGACCGAGCCGAGCAAGCGCAAGCTGGACAATTCGAAATTGCGCGGATGGGTTTCGGGGGCGTTTTCGCCAGATTTAATCAGCGAACGAATTGCTGTCGGTGCAGTATAAAAAACACTGACATGGTGCTTTTGTATGGTCTTCCAAAATCGCCCGGCATCCGGAAAACTTGGCACACCTTCAAACACGATTTCGGTCGCACCGCAGGCCAGCGGCCCGTAGGTAATGTAGGTGTGTCCTGTCACCCAACCGATATCTGCCGTGCACCAAAAAACATCATTGGGCTTGATGTCGAAAGTCCATTTCATGGTCAGGATTGCATGCAACAAATAACCACCCGAACTGTGCTGCACACCTTTGGGTTTACCAGTCGAGCCTGAGGTATAGAGCAGGAAAAGTGGATGCTCGGCTCCGACCCATTCTGGCTCACACACGTCCGATTGACTGGCGGTAAGCTCATGCCACCAGTGATCGCGACCCGCGACCATGGTGCAAGCGCCACCTGTGCGCTTGAATACGATGACCGATTTAATCGACTCGCAACCGCCCATCGCGATGCCTTCGTCGACCGCCGGTTTGAGCGGAATATTTTTTCCACCGCGACATTGCTCATCGGCGGTGATCACGCAGCAGGCGCCAGCGTCTTGAATTCGCTCTTGCAAAGACTTGGCCGAGAAGCCGCCGAACACCACCGAGTGAATCGCGCCGATGCGTGCGCAGGCTTGCATGGCGACCACGCCTTCGATGGACATCGGCATATAGATCAAAACACGATCGGCTTTTTTGATACCTTGCGCCTTAAGTGCATTGGCAAATTTCGTCACCCGCGTCAGCAATTCGCGATAAGTGACTTTGGTCACATCGCCGCCATCCGCTTCAAAAATAATCGCAACTTTGTCGCCCAATCCGGCCTCGACATTGCGATCCAAGCAGTTGTAGGAAACATTCAATTTGCCATCAGCGAACCATTCGTAAAACGGCGCTTTGCTTTCATCGAGTGATTTGGTAAAGGGAGTTTTCCAACTTACATGTTCACGCGCCAAGCGTGCCCAGTAGCCGGAATAATCTTGCTCGGCTTCCGCACACAGCGCATCGTAAGCGGCACGGCCAGAGATGGTCGCGGATTTCATCACAGCCTCGGAGGGCGGGAAAATTCGGTGTTCGGTCACTACTGATTCAATGCTCGATGTCATGATTTTTCCTTCTGATTTTTTGAATTTTGCGCAGCGGCATCAACCAACATGAGCCACTGCAAGTCATTGGATTAAAGATGCCTACGCTTACACACCGCTTACGCGCGCAGCATCCTTTAGAATTCTGCAACTACAGCTGCGAAACCTCGTACCGTCGCCTCAAACTAGCCCACCCTCCATGCCACTTCATTCAGCCCCAAGCGTATTCATTACCGGCGGTGCCGGCTTTATCGGCTCGGCTTTGATTCGCCTTTTAATCGGTCAAGGCAAATGGCATATCGTCAATATCGACAAGCTGACTTACGCAGGGAATCTCGAATCTTTAGCGTCGGTAGCCGACCATCCGAATTACCGTTTTGCGCAAATTGATATTTGCAATCGCACTGCGCTGGATCAACTTTTTGCACAACATTCACCTGCCGGCGTGATTCATTTGGCGGCCGAATCGCATGTGGATCGCTCCATTCACGGGCCAGGAGATTTCATTCAAACCAATATCAACGGTACTTTTACCTTGCTCGAAGCAGCACGGGCGTATTGGTTGAATTTAACAGGCTCGGCAAAAGACAAATTCCGATTTCATCATGTGTCGACTGATGAAGTGTTTGGCTCGCTGAGTGACACCGGCCTATTCACCGAAGACAACGCCTACCAGCCCAATTCACCCTACTCTGCCTCCAAAGCAGCGTCGGATCATCTCGTGCGCGCGTGGCATCACACTTACGGGCTGCCGACCGTGATGACCAATTGCTCGAATAATT
>JANYAW010000089.1 GCA_025361105.1 Rhodocyclaceae bacterium
GATATCGAACGCTATTTTGAAATCCAAGGCAACAGCTTAACGCTCAGCACCCCGCCCATGATGTTCAGCGGAACCGAAGCCACCGCCGCGTTGGTGTGGGAGAAGCAGGAACGACGTAGCGTGTTTCCTGCGAGTGGTCAGACTCACGCAAACGCTGTTGCTTAGTCGACACACTTTTTTTGGAAAAATCATGAGTTCACGCCCACCGTTTATCGTATCGACCAGCGAGTTGCCGGAGTACAGCCATGTCTATCCGCAAAGCGAGGAAGCCATGGGTGCAGTTCGTAGTGTTGGCAGCGCCGCAGGCCTGGTTCGCCTTGGCATCAATCTCCAGCGTCTGCCGCCCGGCAAGCGTTCGTCTTGGCCTCATGCCGAATCAGATGAGGAGGAGTTTGTCTATGTCATCGAAGGTGAGGTCGATGTCTGGGTCGATGGAGAACTTCATCGCATGCTTTCAGGTGATTTCGCGGCTTTCCCGGCCGGCACAGGAATATGTCACTGCTTTATCAACAACTCCACAAGCGAGGCGCTGCTCTTGGTTGGCGGCGAAGCCGCAAAGCCCAGCAACCGTATTGTCTATCCACTGAATCCATCACGCCGCGCAGACCTCAAGGCAGCCGATTGGTGGCACGATGCCCCATCGAGAAAACTCGGCGGTCATGATGGGCTTCCAGACCGGCTGCGCAGTGAACTTGTATAGCGCTGATCCGGCCAGTTGGTGCTGGTGACACGCCGTTCAAGGGCACAAAACTACGCCACAAATACCCGCGCCAGCCGATCAAAGGTCGTCCAGTAAAAATCACGCTCCCAGCCCGCGCTGGGAAACACTACGCCCTGACTGATTCCGTTGATTCTCGTTCGCGCAATTTCCGTTCCGGTTTCGATATTCAGCACGACGACTTGTTCACCATTTTTCCGGTAGTCGTTGGTTACCAGTTCGCCGCTGTTGGGGTAGAGAATCATGTGACTGGCGCAGCCGAATTCCTGCTTGGTCCATAACTTCGTCAACGCGCGTGAAGTTGCATCGAATCGCCACGCTTGCATAGTGCGGTTGGCCGAATCGTAGGCGACGACGATGTTTCGTTTCAGGTCGATGAGCGGCGGATTGGTGATGCTGCCGCCTTTGATGTCGTTGATCGCAATTATCTGTGCGTCATTGGCGTCGGTCATCGATACGCGGATCAAATTATTCGGTGTTTGGCGCACGCCATTGCCTATCATTTTGACCATGTAGGAATGCTTGCCATTGTCCATGAACCAGACATTGCTGCCGTCGATTACCGCATCCCAGCCGTAGGTTTGGGTGGTGTCGCCCACATAGTCGAAACGCCAGCTTGAATCGAAATCCAAAGTCGATAACTCTGCGTTCCAGTGATAACGAAAAACCGATTTCACACCGACTACATAAACCGTATTGCCAAGCGCTGAAAGCCTCGCGATGCTGGCTTCAGGACAGGCAAGCGGCGCGCAGACCGGCTGCATGGTTTCGCTGTCGATTACCGAAAGCGTCGAGTGTCCGCTGTCGGATAAATCTTTGGTGACCAGCACGCCGCTATCGAGCAAAACGAAGGAGTTGTACGGGCGATTGATTGGCAGCTTGAATGTCGCCAGCAATTCACACGAACGATTCAGGCGATGCACGTAGCGACCATAGACGACATACAAATCGCCATTGCGATGCACAGCGATGCCACCCGGCCATGCGGGGCCGCCGGGCAAGCGTGGTGAGCGATGAATGGTTTTCAGGCTCAGCGCATCAACACGCTCGACGCAACAGGTGGTCGGCAGTCCGAATTTGGAACGCAGCATCGTATGCGTGAGCAAAAAAACTTCGCCCGGGTCGCCCAGCACGGTCATAGTGCCCATGTGTATCTTGCGTATCACTGCGCTCAGCTTTTCGCCGGGCTGGAGGTTCAGCCCCTGGCCTGACAGCGGCGTGGCAAGTCGCGCCGCGCCGCCGTCTTCACCCGGCCACGGGCTAAGGAAATAGGCCGATGTCATCGACCTAGCCTGCTGCGCAACGCAAAGTATGCCGCGCTGGTTCGACCACGGATTTCTCTGCTTGGTAGTTGCCGGTCAATACACGCATCAACAAAAATCCTTGCGTTGAAGGTGACATAACGACTTTGCTGCCAGCGGGCACGGTACCTGGTTTTGCGGGGGGAGTTGCATCGGGCGCGACGAGCCACAAATCAACCGGCACGTCACCTGCTTGCTGGTCGTTAATCACAAAAAAATTGTCGCTGTTGGCGGCGTACAGCGCAATGGACCAATAGCTTTTAAGTTGCGGATTGGCTGAAACCTGCACCGGACCATTGCTCAAATCAAATACACACATCGAATACAACATGTCCGGACTGGGCATCACCACGGTGCGCGAAGCGGCGGTAATCGGCTCGGAAAACGCTGCGTGATTGTGCATGTTCAGTGTCTGCGCGTGCGGGCCATTCATCACGATTTGCATAATCAGCCGAGGTGCAGCCCAGATGGTCGCGAGGTGTATCACCACCACAGCGGTAACGAACATCAACAGCACGGTCAGGCGGCGAGTGAAGAATCTGCTCATGGCTGACAGTCACCGAGCGCAACAATCGTTGGCGCTTGTAAGCTCGCCGGATTGTTTTGCAACGTGGGTTCGGGGTTATACAAACGCAGCGTCAGCACCAAACCTCTATCGCCCGGAGTAGGGATCCAATAGCTGCCGACTTGTTCCTGCGCGCCCGTAGTGAACTCAAATTGGCCGTTTGCATCAAGCTTCGCCGTCGTGCCGTTGAGGCTGTAATGTGCGTTCGCGGCATCAAACAAAAACATGTCATCGGCATAGGCGGTGATGCTCCACCAACGCGCCTTCGGCGGCACGCCGCTAATGCGATAAGTGCAGCGCGAACGCAAGGCCTTGCCTGCGTCATCAAATCGTGCGATGAAATACATGGTCTCGGCGCGGCTCAGTGCAAGTAAGGCGCTGACCGCGATTCGTGCGCGGGTGTACATGTCGGCGTCCAAGCTGCCAGCCAGTGTGCTGCCTTCCCACGCGCCAACCTGTATGGTCTGACTATTCAGCGGGGATTTTTTAACCCCCCACCATGCCGAGCCGACACCCAGCACTAATGCGACGATGCCCCATGCGAGGAAATAGGCGATGCGGCGCATTTTGTTTGATTAAGATTTCCGCCGCCAACGCCAAATGCCAAAACCCAGGAGCGCCAACCCCAACAGAATCCACGGCAATTTTCTCAGCAGTTTGGGCAAATAATAATTGTAAAAAGCATTGATCTGCACCTGCTCTATCGGGTCGTAGTCATCCGGCATGGCCAACACATTGTTCTCCTTGGCGTAGGCGGCGTAGTCTTCCTGCATAGATTTGAATTCGACCGGAAACTTCGATTGCAAATCGACGACCTCGCCGGGGTCAGTATCGTTGTTATACAAATGCCATTGGTTATCGCCTATCGGCTTCATGTTTTTCACCAGCTTGAATTCACCTTTGTACACCGCCAGATTTCCTGACAATTCATAGGAGATAGGCTTGTCCGCCGGATGCACGCGCTCAGCGTTACCCGTCACAATGGGCAATAAATTCTGGCCTATCATCGGCTCAACGGCCTTGCCCTGATAGGTTCCGTCTGTCTGTTTCACGCCGGCAATCGCCAGCAGTGTCGGCGCGATATCGGCCACATTGGTGTAAGGTGGTTTGATGGCATTAACTTGCGAACCCGACGCGCCCGAGATGATGAGCGGCACTCGAATACCGCCCTCACCTGCCCAAAATTTATAGGTGTTCAACGGTGACACTGCCGCCGCCGCCCAGCTTGGCCCGATGATGGAATACGCGCCTTTGCCGCCTAATCGGTCTATGTCGGTTGAGTAATTGGACTCAATCCACAGCTTGCCCGCTTTGACCGCAAAAGGATCGGAACCTTCTGCACCGTTGTCGGACAGAAATATGAAAACGGTATTGTCAAACTGCCCGCTCTCCTTGAGATAGGCAATCAAGCGACCGACTTCAAAATCCATCGCATCAGCCATGCCCGCATAAACTTCCATGCGCCGTTCTTGATACGCCTTATCCTTTTCACTCAGCGCATTCCAGTCGTCTTGCCACATCGCCAGCATCGGCGCGTCTTTCGGAATCAAACCCAGCGTGATTGCTTTTTCGCGCCGCTGTTGGCGCAATACCGTCCAACCATCCTTGTACTTTCCCTTGTATTTGTCGATAAATGCTTTCGGTGCCTGAATCGGAATGTGATTGGCTTGATAGGCAATATAGGAAAAAAAAGGCTTGCCGGAATTACGCGTGGCTTTGATGTATTCGATGGCTTTACTGGTGTAGAAAGTGGACGAATAAAAATCCTCCGGCAAATCGGTTTCCTTGCCTTCATCAATGAAATTGACGTGTTCTTTGAGTGTCGCGTAGGGGCGCTTTTCATAGTTGTCGGAGCCACTATCCGCCTGAATAAATGAGTGCTCGAATCCGCGCGCCAGTGGTGTGTTGTAGTCCTCGTGACCCAAATGCCATTTGCCGGCAATCGAGGTCGCATAGCCACTGTCCCGGAGCAGCGAAGCGACAGAAACCACATGGGTGCCAAGCACGCCGTGATAGTTGGGCTGACCCAGGTGCGCGCGCGGAATGGTCTCCGGCATATTGCCCACCCCGTTGCGATGATGGTCAACGCCTGTCATCAGCACCGAACGTGTCGGCGCGCAGGATGCGGTGACATGGAAGTTTGAAAACCGCACACCGCGACTCGCTAGAGCATCCAGATTCGGCGTCAAAATTTCGCTACCGAAAGAACCGACATCGCTGAAGCCCCAATCGTCGGCGACTAACAAAACAATGTTTGGACGTTTTTGTGCTTCAGCAAATGTGTTTGTTGAAATCAAAATGGCTACGAGCAAGAGCGCAAAAACTTTCATTGAAAAGCTCCAATCATCTGGATGAACATTGGTAAGGCATCATGGCTCAGTTGGTGCTGGTAACACGCCGTCAAAGGCAACAAATCTCACGCGCTTGCCACGGTAGCCACCAACCGCGAATCAGCCAGTGCAGCGGTACGGTGATGGACGATAGCAAGATACGCAGGTGACTGAATCATTTTCAGGAACGCACCTTTGTTCGGATATTGCACCAACAGGACTTCATCCCATGATTCGCCTTCCGGCGCGATCACCGAACAATGCGCATCGCCCATCCATACCGGCTTCCCGCCAACCCCCGCGAGTAGCGGCATGACATGACGTGAGTAGACCGCGTAAGCCTCGCGCCCGGATTGGCCTGCAACTCCTGCTCCCGGCGCATCCGCCTTATACGAAGCGAGCTCACGAAAACGCAGCAGGTTAAGCATGGTCACCGGTGTAGCGTCCGGCAAGTTTTGAACAAACGCAGCGATGCTCTCTGGCGTCGGGTGGATTGAAGTGACGAGTGCGGTCATGACGGGTTCCTTGGTTTGTACCAAATGGGTGAAGTCCAGGCGCGCTCCTGAATCGTCGCTGGAACGTTGGCTGGATGCTCCACGCCCAGCTTCAAAGCGTCGCGCTGGCTGTAGCGGCAGACCGGATTCTCCAAAATGCGCACGTAGTAAAAAGCCGGTGCAGCCGGATCGAACTCCGGGTCAGTCCATGTTGTTGCAAGCTCGGTTGCGCCTTTGTCTTTCGAAATGCTGCAGTCGGTCAGATCTACTTTGGCGCCATTGCTCGCACAACGATGCGTGGTTGGCTCGGGACGAATACCGTCGGAGCAGACCACGTCATAAACGCGTTCCTTCGGCTCACCAGCGCTCACCCAACCCTTTACGATCTGAATCCGTTGCAAGGGTGCCGAATTCGGATCGCGTAAGCCATAAACTAGGAATGAAGGTGGCTTACCATTCGCTGCCGGGCCAAGGTCACCACCCATCGGCACACCGCTTGCATAGGCCAGTTTGACCGCGTCCTCTCGCGTGTGTAAATCAGCGGGAAAGTCATACCCTGCAAACAGTCGCGCTCTCACCCGCGTACCGCTGGTACCAAAACTTTCCTTGCGCTTTAGCGCGTCCCAAATCGCCTCCCTGGTGTTTTCCTCTGCCCATACGCCGGCCAGACCGCCCGGATTTATGACTGCCGGCTTGAAATTTAGCATCTTGGCAACGATGCCGCGCTTTATGCCCAGGCGCTGCTCGGGGAATGCGTCAGTGACCCCACCGTGACCATTCCATGTGCTCTCCTGCGTATCACCGGGTGCGCCGTTGTGGTTGTCGGTGGAGGCGACAATGCCAAACTTGAAGGGATTGAAGCCTAGGGTTTTCTCGTCGACCAAGCCTTTTTTCAATATGTTGCGCACCATATCATTGCTCGCTACACATTTCGGCGCATGTTGGCCTTTCTCAGGATTGACTTTGGCTTCCTCAGTCGTGCAGGCGGGAAAGATATTCTCGAAGCCGCATTGTTCGTCGGTAGTGCCAACACCAGTCGTACATTCCGAACCGCCTTTGGCCTGGAAAATTTCTACCAGCGCATCGTAGCGTGCGCGCAATGCCAGATTCTCTTTAGTCACCAGCGTGCCGTCACTATTGCTCTCACCAAACATCAAACCCCAGGAAAAGTTCGGGTTGTGCGGAATAGTCAAGACCTGACAATCACCCTTGCACTGAAGATCGAGCCAGCGCAATAAATCTTCGGCAAAGCCATCCATCGCTGAGAAAACATTGGTAGGTACTTTGTCACCGCGAAAGATCACATTGCGATGAAGCATACCGCCATCATTGAGCGTCGGACTATATTCAAAACCGTTGAAGGTAGTGAAGTATCCAGGCTCGTAGTGCTCCTCGGCGGCGAGCTGGTTGTCCTGCCAAATGCCTTTGCTACCTTCAATGCACTTGCTGCCACGCTCGCCACACATACCTTCGTTGTACCGCGCCAGTGCCTTGCCATCCTGCTTTGCATTGGCAAACATCACCGGAAACATCAGCAATATTTGATGTCGCATGCCGAGACAGCTAAGCGACCAATAGGTGCCACTGTTTCGATCAAAACATTGGTGTATCGTCCCCATACCTTCTGCGTGATCTGTAACTGCGGCAAAATCGAGCGGTGTCATCAAGCGTTGTTTTTTACGTGATCCGGGCAATTCGATCTCGGCACCTTTAGCGAATTCATAGGCGCGCCGCGGGCCGTTTTGGGCATCGAAAATATTGGCGTCAGACGAAATCGCGGTGTGCAAATGCAGCTCGCCAAAGTAAGCATTGCGGAGGGGGTTTGCTGCTGGACGCGGGCGACCCGACGTCTTTGCGGCCGATACTTCGTTCACCGGATTGTGTACTTTGAATTCCAGAAACGCCAGCGCTACGCCGGCGATAAGTGGCAATCCCACTACAAGTGAAATAATTACGCGCTTGAGTTTCATGGCTCGCTCACTTTGATTGGAGAGAATTCTGTGCGGGTGCCACACGCATGCCGCGCAATGTGAGGCGCGGAATGTCCAGTGCCAGGAAGGACTCTCCACCGAGTTGCGTCAACCAGTCGCGCACACTTTGTTGTTCGCCCGGAGCCATTTCGCGAAATACATCCAAGACTCGCTGTGCCATCCACAAGCTATACGGCAAAGCTTTGCGACGGAATTTTCCAGTCCCCATTGGCACGTCGACATCCATCAGCACTCGTGGTAACGATAGCCCCGGCTCCAGATTCGGCAGCGCCGCCTTGACCTGCTGATTGATGCCTTCGAGCAAAGGGGTGAATTCGGCGAAGATGACACGAAATACCGGAGCCAGGGTGTCGGCAATGGCATCTTCAGCAAGTAAATCAGTCTCAGTTGCGACCGGTGCCTTCGCCATACGATCTATCCACGCCCGCAAATGAGGTCGCGGCGCAATCAGCTCCCGTGCCGGCCACGGGTCGCGGCCGAGATGCCCGTACATGGTTCCAACCAAACCGAAGTCGCCAATGCTTGGCCGATCACCGAAGAGAAAAGCATGCTCGGAAAAATGTCGCTCAAGCGAATCGAGCATGTCGATTGTCCACCGATCCATCACCAAAAATTGCTCTGGCCGCACACCGACCGTATGCAGCATGCCTCGCAGTGTGCCTGCAACTTTGGCCACCGCGCGCCGTTGCACAAATACCGGAAACTTCGGCAACAAATGGCTACCGGCCTCACGTTCAAACAAGGCATAGTTCTCAGGATAGCTCCACCGCGTATGCATGGCAATCGGCACCCACCACTCATCGCCCCAGGCTTCCATCAAATAGGAGGCGAAGCGCTGCACCGGCGTCGACGGCACGACGGATGCACTAGGAAACCGCTGCTCCAGATGATCAATAATCAGACTGGAGTCATCAATCCATTGTTGTTCCGGCGTCACCAGCACCGGCATGACCACAGCACCGACCTTGCGTTTGATTCGCCACATCAGTGTGGTCATATCAACTTCGTTGTGCACGAATAGAATTTTCTTGTAGTTCAAATAGCAAAGCACCTTACCGGTGAAGTAGGAAAGGTGCCAGCCGTAGAGGGTGTACTTCGGATTCGTCATGTGCGCACTATGTATCACTAACAGCCGCTGTCGCCGAAATCAAATCCTGCTCTATCAACCACAAGCGATCTTGGCCCCAATAGGCAGTTCGGCGATCAACGCGAAAAGACGGAACGCCCCATAGTCCTTCTGTGAACATCTCGGCGCGATTAGCTTCGGCAACCTCGCGCCATGACGAATCAGCCAACGCAGCCTTCACCATGCTTGCATCAATGTCGGCACGACCGGCAATCTTGAACAAGCCTTTGTCGCCGCCCGCATCGATGCCATCGGCAAATACCCCTTGCAAAAAAGACAGTGCAAATGCTGGCCCTTTGCCCGCAGCGATTGCGTGATGCAGCACGGCGAGGCCGCGTTCAGTCGGCGCACCCAATGGGTCGGCAATGCGGCCAAAATGTAGCCCCAGCGATTCCGCCTCGCGCTTGGTGTCGCGAGTGATGTAGAGCCGCTTTTCCATCGGCACAGCAAGCCCGCGCATGGCCATTGGCAGAATAAAACGCAAATGCAAATTGGCACTGTAATGCTTTGCCAGCTGAATTACGCGCGGCACAGCGATGTAGGTATAAGGGCTGCGAAATGAAAGGAAGAAATGTAAATCTGGTTTTGCGTTATTGCTTGGTCGGTGCATACAGCTGATGCCTGGCACTTGCGCGATAAGCCGCAGTCTCGTGTCCCGTGTTGCGTCGTTGGCCAAGCCAGCGGCACGCAAGCGCTGCTCAAGATAATGCAGCCTATCAATACCCCAATACCACTCGCCTTCAAAGCACAGCGTGCCACCAAGGTAATGGCCCAGCGCTTGCCGTAACAAAGCGGCGGCAGCCAATGAAGCCGAGGTTTCTTCCGCAGATGCAGTAGCAAACTTTTCCAACGCGGCAGAGTCCGCGCGCCACAGTGCAGTACTAATCGCTAGCGCTTTACTTAGGTTTTCTTGGCTCGCAATTTTTGATGCAAAAGCAGCGACCAAAGCTTGATCAGCCAATGCGTTTATGGTCGCCTCGGGTTGCTGCAAGGGATCGGCATATTTCAAACCAACCGCATTCGCCAGCACCACCGCATCGCGGCGCGACCACGTTTCCAAGCGCTGCCGGTCCGGCGCAGCAGCAGCCGTCGGTACCGGCACCACATGCAACAGCAATTCAATTCGATAGCGTGCTAGCAAGGCGGGCAGCGCTTGCAACATCAAGTGCGAATAAGGATCGTCGGTCTGATGAAAATAATGCACTCGCGCTGGTGCGCCACTCATCCGTCGTTTCAATCCGGCGATAGAACGACGTCCATCACGCAACATGGGACTGGTGATCAGCGTGGTAACGACGCTACCGATTAGGGCTTTGGCGCTCATTGCGGGAAGTGACCCAATTTTGCGATTTTGCGTAATCTGCGCGCTATTTTTTTCATTGATGCCCTCCGTTCAATACTCGTCAGTTGGTGCTGGCAGCACGCCGTTATAACTCACCGTCGTTTCGACAACACTATCGCCTTGCTCCCCACCGGCATACTGACAAAATCGCCATCTATGCCGACCTTCATACGGCCTTTGAATATCTCCGGTGCATCACCCAAAAATATTCCCTCCATGCCCGGCATAGGCATCGCCGGAACGATGTGGCTGTACAACAGGAATCCTACATTCGCGTCGCGTGCGATTTCGGCAGCTTGTTCCGGCGTGGTGTGATAGTTCACAATGTCGCGAAAAACTTTGGCCAGATTTTTGCGTCCGGTTTGCTCGGCAGCTTCATGCAATATCTCGGTCAAGCGCGGCTGCAAGGCCTCATGTACCAGCAGATCCACGCCCTGTGCTTCCTTTTGCAGATTGGCATTTTTGCTGGTATCACCGCTCAAAACTACCGTGCGATCCTTGTAGCGGATGCGATAACCGACGGCTGGATGTATCGGCGCGTGATCGACACTGAATGCGACGATTTGCAAATCCGGTTCATCAATCAATACCACGCGACCATTCGCCGGTGGTTGCTCGAAGCTCTTTGCAATCGCACCCGCGCCCGAAGGCGGCATGGTCGCCTCGCCATGATGGGCGACGCGATAAATGGTGTCCTGGGCATACACTTGCATCAATCCGCCGACGATCATGCTGACCCCCGTCGCCCCATACACCGGCAGCGGTTCCTTGCGCGCGCCACCGCCCCAGCGTTGCAACAAAAGCTCACCCATGCCATCGATATGATCGGAATGGAAATGGGTGAGCTTTTGTTGCAACGCTGGGGCGGTGGCGCGCGCAAGGAGCCGCTGCCGGTGTATGGGGCGACGGGGGTCAGCATGATCGTCGGCGGATTGATGCAAGTGTAT
>JANYAW010000285.1 GCA_025361105.1 Rhodocyclaceae bacterium
CTTTTTGCTACCCGGATGCCGTGCGACATTTCGTTCGTCGATCAACTCAACAGTTTTCACTTTGAAATCCAACTTGGCGACCGCCGACAAGAGTTCGTAATTGTCGGCGTATAAGCGCAGCGGACAAATCACGACAGGGCCGCCATCAACATCGGTGATCGCGCATACGCCGGAGGTAATTCGATTGCTTGCGCTACCAATTTGCTTGGTGCATGGCCCGTTAATGCTTGGGCAAAATTGCCCAGCACGCGCGTTGATTGCGACCGGCGATTTGTCGTTCGGCGAATAGCCAAACAACTCAAAAATTTTCTTAGCCATGCGCTGCCATCGCTGGTACGTTCATTTCGCCATCGGCATGATGACTTTCCAAATACGATCTGACCGCGCGCGCAATCGCCGTCGCCATCATCACTGGCACAGCATTGCCAACTTGCACATATTGCGAGACACGTGAGCCGAGAAAGCGATAACTATCCGGGAAAGATTGCAATCGCGCGGCCTCACGCACGGAGAGTGTTCGATCTTGATCTGGTAAAAATACGGTGCCCCAATGTGGATCGCATTTGGTTAACACCGTGCCAGAAAATCCATCGAAGCTCAGTCTGCCGTAACGTTTGGTGTGATCCGACGTGCGCGCTTTTTGCATGCCGAGCGGCAATAAGTCACGCGGAATATCGCGCCACGATCCACCGGGCGGCACATGCTGCATACGCTCGATATTTTGCTTCGCCAATTTCGCCGCAAAATGATTGAACGTGATGCCATCGGGATTGCGTAAACGCATCGCGTAGGTGCTGGTCACATCCGTCGTGTATCCAAGTTCTTCCGCGCCTTCACCCATATTCAGGCGCGGCAAATCACGAATCGCATCACCCACCGTAACCGCCGACGCGAGACGTTTTGCATCTGCTGCGCTCAACTGAAAAGTCAGCGTACTACCACCCCGGAAATTAGCGCGACCCTTTGCAAAATGCGTCGGCAAAGGGTGTGCGATCTCGCCAAATTTCGAACCAAGGAGAATCAGCCGCCAACGCTCCTGCGCGATACCGTAATGCGGGCCAAACAAAATCTTCACGGACAAGTGATAGCCAAGTTCGCAGAACACCTGAAGAATTTTTTCAAACACCGCGCCGTCCGCCATCGACAACAATCCCGGCACGTTTTCAAACACAAACGCCTTGGGTGCAAATTCCTCAGCAAAGCGCGCGTAATGCTTGAACAAACTATTGCGCGGATCATGCAGAAATCGATTCGGCGCATTGATCGAAAAACCTTGGCAAGGCGGGCCGCCGACGAGCACATCCAACTCGCCTTTTTGCAAACCCAATAATCGCCTCAACACATCCGCTTTTACGTCTTCTATCGGCTTACATTCAGCACGCGTTGTTGGATGGTTATGGCGAAACGTTTCCATCGCCTCCGGCATCAAATCATTGGCATACAAACACTGATATCCGACCTGATGGAATCCTTGCGTAATGCCACCAGCGCCGCAAAATAAATCAATGGAAGTCAACGGCGCGATGTAGGGCTTGGCAGCAGGTTCCGAGGCAACGAGCCGAATGTTTTTGCGCTTGATTGGTGGCTTGTTTTCCATGATCGCTGGCACTGAGTTAAATATCAGTAGTGCGATGATAAGTGAGAAAAGATGTTGTCGGCGAAAAATCTTAATCGCGTGACTGACGGCGTGGTGCTTAAGCGCCACCATCGCCTTATTCAATCGCCGCATACCTTGCTGTTGCGGTAGCGCGCCTCCAGCGATTTTCGGGTTCAAAGCGTCCCAATACTGATCAAACGCGAGGCGATCTTTTCCAACATTTAGGTACTCGGTTGCGATCTGTAGAAAAAACTCAACTGCTTCGTGAAACGTTAGGTCAGATGATGCAGCCTGAAGTTCTGGACATCGAGACTGTTCGATCGCCAACTTATACAGATATTTTGCAAATGAAAGACGCTGAAGCGTTGTATGGTGGAGTGTCATAGGTCAATAGCGTAGCGACAATGGATGGTTCAAAAAATATGCGCTTACGCAGGGGCAGTTTGTGCGTGCCATTTGGTGCTGGCGCGGAGTGTCGGCTTTGCACAGCCGACCTGCTACGTAGGCGCAAAGCAGTGCTGGCGACGCGCCGTTATTTGTGACAACATCTGCGGACAAATTCAACGATAAGGTGAACTGAATATGTCTGAAGCGACAGCGAACCCGCGTTCCCTTGATTCCACCAA
>JANYAW010000287.1 GCA_025361105.1 Rhodocyclaceae bacterium
GAGCGCAAGGAAACTAGGGTTGGTCGCACCGGCACGCCGAGTTGTCCAAGCAATGCAGCAAGCAGCGCGACCTTGTCCTTGCAGTCACCAAATCGTTGTTCCATCACCTTATCCGGCGCGGCCGGTTGGTGTGTGCTGGTACCGATCTCGGTGCCGAAGTAGCGCACATCTTGTTGCACAAATCTCAGCGCCTCCTGGATTTGATCTTTGCGATCCGGCATCGCGGCGCGAATCTCGGCGAGCTTTTGTTCGACCCGAGGGCTAGGCGCAACTTGCGTGCTTTTTTCAAAAAGCTTTGCCCCCCACGCGGCGACTTCTGCCCAATCTGCATACTCACTGAACTGCAACATGTCCGGCACATAGGCCGACGCTGGCGAGCCGGGTTCTGGTCGAAGTTGTGGCACATTGCGTCGCGTAAATATTGTTTCGCGCCAGCCTTTGGTTGCAGCGTCCGCGCTGCTAATCTTCACATCGGGGACGCCTATTCGATGCAAAATATTGCGCTCAAGCGGTGCCAGCAAACGCACTTGATAATTCTCAACCGCGCCACGCTGCGCCATCATCCAGATGATTTCAACGAACTTGCCATCGAACACCGGATTGAGTCCGCTGATGGTGTAGGCGTATTCGATTTCATCGCCGACCCGCACGTCGTCAAGCACCACCGACATGGTTACCCGTCCGTCATACATGCGCTGTTCGAGCTGGCGTTCGCGTTGCAATAATTGCACCTTCTTGGCATCGAGCTTATTGATGCGCGTCGCGCCACGCACCAGCTCGAGACTGTGCATGGTCAAAGTTTGATAACTTGGATCAAACTCGGCTTCGATTTGCGAAGCAATCGGCAGCCCTGCTGCGGTGTCCACCACGCGCACCGTATGCCGGTACGCCGCCATGGATTTGCCTTCAAGGCGAATCTGCTCATCAATTTGTCGATAGTGCATCGCCGAAACATCGGTCGGTGCGGCAACTGCGCCGGGGAAAGCGAAATTCGAGAGCGGCACGATAGGCGAAGGCAGCCCGCTCGGAGTCGTCACTGAGGGCGTTGTGGTAACCGATGCATTTGATGAATAGGGCGCTAACGGCGCGACCCAATTCGGTACTGGACCGATGGCGAAACTAAATCCGTTTTTCGAGACCGTCACCAGCTTGGCCGTTTGCGCAGTTTTGACAGATGCCCTGACGTTAGTTGGGGCAGCGGATTTCTCGGCAGTCGCGCTTGTCGCGGCATCAGCAAACAGCAGCAGAAAAGCACAAAAATAGGGTGCAGATTTCATCAATGAAAACCTTAAGTCAAGCGACGGGCATGCAAGGAAATGCCGTGAGGCTGCGAATTATCGCACCGCTAGCTTCCTACTCCTCTCCCTTCACGGAGAGGGGGTTTCACTTAGACGCTTGAATTGCGTGAAGTTCACTGACGACTTTGTAGCAATCGTCCACGTGCGCATCGCCAAGCATTTTCATCGCGCCAAAACTCATTCCGGCTGCAATCGCTTGACCGAGAATAGGGATGAAGCGCAAGGTCGATTTGCTCGCCACACGAATGCCAATTTTTTGCAACAAACGCAGCAGAATTTGTCGCGTGATAAATCGCCCTACGACTTCGCTACCGATGCTAGTCGCCGCCACCAAGATAATTTTTTTAAGCTGCGGGTCAAGTGCGTCGATTTGCACTTGCGACAAGCCAAATCGCCGGTTTATGGTTTGCAACATCTCGCTAAGCAGCAGCATATCCGCGCCAATATCCAAACCGGGAATCGGCACCACCGTAGCGCCAGCCGATAGCCCGGCGCGGCGGGTTACCAGCGCTTTACATTCGATACGTACGCCTTCCAGTGTCTCCAATGACATCGGGATTGCCATGGCAAGTGACCCACGGGAAGAATGGGACGCAGGGGCGAGTTTTTTCATTCTGCTTTCTCGCCCCAGCGCGCCATCAGTTGATGCTTGACGCCGAGTTGATCGAGGATGCGTGCGACAACAAAATCAACCACGCCATTGATGTCTTGCGGATGATGATAGAAGCCCGGATTGGGCGGCAAAATCACCGCGCCAGCACGCGCCAGGCGCAACATGTTTTCCAGATGTATCACCGAAAACGGGGATTCGCGCGGAACCAAAATCAGCTTGCGTCCTTCCTTGAGCACCACATCGGCAGCGCGCGAAATCAAATCGTCGGCCATGCCCGCCGCGACTTTCGCCAGCGTGCCCATGGTGCAGGGGCAGATGACATAGGCATCTGGCGGATTAGAGCCAGAAGCCAATGGCGCGAACCATTCTTGTTGACCATAGACATTAAGCTGGCCTGGTGCGGCATTGAATCGCGCTGTGAAATCGGTTTCAACTTCTGCCGGACGTGAAGGCAAAGTAAAACCCATTTCCTGCTTCGCCACGACTTGCGCGGCGGGCGAATACAACAATTGAACTTTGGCTCCGGCAGCGATTAAACATTCGACCAGACGCATGCCGTAAGGCAGGCCCGATGCGCCAGTAAAAGCGACTGCGATAGTGGGATTCATTTCGATAGCTCCATTTCGCCCGTTGTTGTGCCAGTTGGTGCTGACAACACGCCGTCAAGTGTCACTGCGGCATCGCCTTGCAAAATTTGCCCTGCAAGCAATCCATTCACCACCCCGAACAGCAAGGCCGCCAAAGCAAATAGCGGCAGTAAATAAAACACCCCATCGTGCGGTACCAGCCACAATCGCGCCACCAAAATTTGTCCGCCGATATGCGCGAAAGCCGCCAGTACGCTGTGACTGACCGGCCCGAACCATGCAGCAGGCAAACGGCAGCTTAGCCCGAGCACGCCCAGGCTGCATAGCGCTCCGGCCAGACTCATTACAAATCCCGGCGCGAGAAACGTGCCACCCATCAGGGATGCCGCGACCACGCGCAGCAAGCTTACCCACACCGCATCTTTCCAGCCGTGGCGCAACAGCACTACCAACACGATGATATTGGCCAGCCCGGGTTTGACACCCGGTAAAGGACTGGGCAACGCGGCCTCGGCAATCGTGATCGCAATCGCGGCGGCGGCGTAGGCGGCGATGCGATGATCGTCCGCGCTCGGTCGCAAAATCAGCGTTGCGGATTCAGTAGCTGAGGCTGTCATGGCGATTACCAGAAGCGGATCCGGCGAGTAGCAACGAGACTTGATTGGGTGCACAAATCGCCACCGCATTGGCGCGCTCAAGCCAGCCTTGTTGTACACAGTATTGACGCGGCCCAGAGTCGGACAGCACGCGCGCACGACCGGCGGCGATTTCGATAATCGTGATGCCAATGGGACCCCGCACTTCGACGCGCCGTGTGTTGTTGAGGCCAAACTCGGCGATCAATTCTCCGCCTTGACGAACGATGGCACGATCGGCCCGAGTATTAGTCCAGAAATTTAAAAATAAAAACACGACCAGAATCGCAGCCGAAATAAGCGTGATCGCATCGCCGGGGCGTAAACAGCTTAGCCAGTTTTTTGCCGACAATACGTGCGCCGTGATCATGTCGGTAAAGCGCGATGGCGCACCAGTGCGCGCACCGTGCCGCGCAATCGCGCGCACAATTGCTCAGCCAGATACACCGAGCGATGCTGGCCGCCGGTGCAACCTATCGCCACCGTCAGATAGGTGCGGTTGTCGCGCAAGTAAGCCGGCATCCAGTCGCTGATGAAGCGATGAATATCGTCTTCCATTTTTTGCACTTCGGCTTGCGTGCCGAGGAAGGCAATGACCTCGGCATCTTGTCCGGTGAGGTGGCGCAACGCCGGATCATAATGTGGATTGGGTAGGCAACGCACATCAAAAACCAAATCCGCATCAAGCGGAATTCCGTGTTTGAAGCCGAAAGATTCAAACAGCAATGTCAGTCCGTGGCGCTCGTCCAGCGCGACAAAATCCTTGACAAAAGCACGCAGTGCATTGGCGCGCAAATGGCTGGTATCAATGTGATGACCAAGCACTGACAATGTCTCCAATGCCTCACGCTCCAGCGCAATCGCCTCGGCCAAAGTGGTGCCTTCCCCTGCCATGGGATGACGGCGGCGAGTCTCGGAAAATCGTTGTATCAAGACCTCGTCGCGCGCGTCGCAAAAAATAAAGCGCAAGGCAATGCCACTGGCTTCGATACGCCGCAACTCGGTTGGCAATGCCGCAATCGACGCACCGCCACGCATATCGACAGCTACTGCCACGCGTTCGTGATTTTCCTGTTTGAGTTGTTCGACCAAAGCGGTAAGCAACAGCGCGGGCAAATTGTCGACGCAAAAATATCCCGCGTCTTCCAACACATTTAGCGCGATGGATTTGCCCGAGCCGGAGAGTCCGCTAATCAGGACTAGTTGCATAACATTTCAATATTCAATCGCACGCTCAAATACCCAAATGTTCAGCGCACATCGGCGATATTAAAGGTCGGGTTTTCGATTATGCCGAATCGATTTCCGAACGGATCTTTCACCGACGCGACACGTATCCCACCACCGACATCCGTCAACGGCTCAAGCATACTTGCGCCGAGTTCGAGCAAGCGCGCCAGCGCGGTGTCGGCGTCGGCCACACCCCACAGCGCTTGCGAGCCGGTCGTCCCCGACTGGCCATCGGGCATTAATCCTAGCTCAAATCCGCCGACCGAAAACCCGACGTAAAACGGCTCCGCAAAGTACGGCGCGTGGCCGAGTAATTTTTCGTACCAGGCCGTAGCGGCGACCAAGTCGGACACCGGATAGGTAACAGTTCGCAATCCAAGAATCATCACGTTCTCCTTGCTAAATTAAGCGGCGGCAGCACAACCAGCAGGCTTGAATACACGCTGTGTCGATGCCGGATTGTTTGCCAGCAAATGTGCCGGACGGCGTGGCCGCGCGACAAACTCTCCACCGCAATTGGGGCATTTCCCATGCAGCACTTGCTCGACACAAGTTGCGCAAAAGGTGCATTCAAATGAGCAAATTCGCGCCGCCGCTGACTCGGGTGGTAGCGCAATGTCGCAGCATTCACATGAGGGTCTGAGTTGCAACATGGATAATCCTTTCTGTCATACAAAATCAATCAAGGCTAAACAGTTCGGCGACAACATCCGTATCCGTAGGTGCCCGATGCAGATTGGTATTATCCGTCAGTTGGTGCTGGCGATGGAATGGCCCGTTCATCGGCCACACGCCGTTACGCTCCTCACTGCTCTACTTTCATAAGGCTCACTATGAGAATCATGCCGTCGCAAATTTTTGTCGCCGCCTTCATCGCTTTGGTAGTTGCCGCGCCATCGCTGGCTGCCAAGGAAAACAAGAAATCCGCAACGCAATCTATCGCTGCGCCTATCGTCTTACCGATGCTATTCACCAGCGTCGAAGGCATAGATGAATATCGACTGCCCAATGGCTTGAAAGTCCTGCTTTTCCCAGACGCTTCCAAGCCAACCTTCACAGTGAATGTGACTTATCTCGTTGGCTCGCGTCATGAAAATTATGGCGAAACCGGCATGGCGCATTTGCTCGAACATATGTTGTTCAAAGGCACGCCATCACACAAAGAAATCCCCCGGGAATTCAAAGAGCGTGGCGCGAATTTCAATGCTTCGACGGCGCTGGATCGCACCAACTATTTCGCGCAACTCACCGCCAGTGATGAAAATCTGGTGTGGGCACTGCAACTCGAAGCCGACCGTATGGTGAATTCCTTCGTCGCCAAAAAGGATTTGGACACGGAAATGACTGTGGTGCGTAATGAGTACGAGAGCGGCGAAACCAGCCCGAATCGGGTGATGATGAAACGCCTGCAAAGCATCGCCTACGACTGGCATAGCTATGGCCGCTCGACCATCGGTAATCGTAGCGATATTGAAAATGTGAAGATAGAAAACTTGCAGGCGTTTTATCGCACCTATTACCAACCGGACAACGCGACGGTCATTGTGGCGGGGAAATTTGATCCGAAATTAGCACTGAAAACCTTGACCGAAACCTTCGGCAAAATTCCCAAACCGCAGCGCGTATTGCCGGTGCAGTGGACGGTAGAGCCAACACAAGACGGCGAGCGCAGCTTTGTCGTGCGGCGCAAAGACGAACTGCAAATGATTTGGGTCGCCTACAAAATCCCTTCTGATTTGCATGCCGACACGCTTGCACTTGGCGCGGCGGAGACCGTGCTGGGCGATACGCCAACCGGCCGTATCCATAAATCCCTGATTGAATCCGGCAAGGCCGCGTCGCAGTTTCATTACGCGCTGTCTGGCGTTGCGCCAGGCTTGATGTTGTTTGCAACCGTAGTGAAAAATGGTGAGGCGGTGGAACCGGTGCGTGATGCCTTGATCGACGAGATTGAAAATTTCTACAAAAAACCTGCCACCAAAGAAGAACTGGATCGCGCCAAATTGAGCGCGGCGATTGATGCCGAACGCGTAATGACGCGCCATGACTTGCTCGGTCCGACGCTCTCGGAGGCCGTCGCGCTGGGCGATTGGCGGGTTTATTTCCAGCAACGCGATGCCTATCAATTGCTCAGCAGCGAAGACCTTGCCCGTGTCGCACAAAAATATTTCCGTCGCGACAATCGCACCGTCGGTATTTATTTGCCCGAAGCCACCCCCAATCGCGTTGATGTTCCCACCGCACCGACACTGGCGGAGGTGATGAAAGATTTCAAACCCAAAGCAGCAGCGGCAGCGGGAGAGACTTTCGACCCCAGCCCGCAAAACCTCGACGCACGCACGCATCTTTCGAAAATGGGCAACATCAAGTTGGCCATGTTGCCGAAGAAAAATCGTGGCGAGACGGTCAACGTGAGTATCGATTTCAAATGGGGCGATGAAAAAACTCGTTTCAACAAAGCCGCCATCGCCAGCTTCACTTCCGCCTTGTTGTCGCGCGGAACGTCTGACATGACGCGCACACAAATTGCAGATGCGCGGGACAAACTCAAAATTACCGGCGGTGTCGCCAGTTTTGAAACCACTCGCCCGAATCTCGCAGACGCGCTGCGTTTGGCGGCCAAAGTTTTACGCACCGCGAACTTTCCTGAAAACGAATTCACGCAATTCAAAAAGCAATCGCTGACCGGACTCGAAGCCGCGCGTAACGACCCGAATACGCTCGGTGCAATTGCACTGGCGCGGCATTTCAATCACTATCCGAAAGGTGATCCACGCTACACATCCTCGCTCGACGAAAGTCTGGCCGACATGCAAGCCGTCACGCTCGAACAAGTCAAGGCGTATCACGCGGAGTTCTACGGCGCATCAAGCGGCGAGATTTCTATCGTCGGTGATTTCGACGAGGCGCAAGCTGTCCAAGTGCTCAAAGAAGTGTTCGGCGACTGGAAAAGCCAACGCCCCTACGCTCGTGTGCTTGACCATTTTGAGGCCAATAAGGCGACCCATCTGAGCGTCGACACGCCCGACAAAGAAAACGCTTTCTTCAGTGCGCGTTTGGGTATTGACATGTCAGATGAATCGCCCGACTACGCCGACATGTTGGTGGTCAATGTGATTATGGGCAGCAGCGGCCTAAGCTCGCGCTTGGGCGACCGCATCCGCCAAAAAGACGGGCTGAGTTATGGCGTTAGCTCACAATTTTCCGCGCCATCCGAAGGCAACGAAGCAAACTGGTCAGTGTTTGCCATCGCCGCACCACAAAATGCCGCGAAGGTGGAAGCCGCCATGCGAGATGAATTGGCACGCGCCCTCAAAGACGGTTTCACCTCCGCCGAAGTCACCGCTGCAATCGACAATCTCATCAAGAGCAACCAACGCGCCCGCGCCCAAGACAGCAGCGTCGCCGCAACGTGGAATCGCTACCAATTCCTAGGCCGCAGCTTCGTCACGCGCGGTGCGAAAGTCGATCAGGACATCAAGAAAGTCACACCGATGAGCGCACTCACCGCGATGCGCAAATACATCAAGCCCGACGAATTGTCTGTCGTTGTGGCGGGGGATGCGAAGAAGATGTAGCGATGCTAGTTGGCGCTGGTGATACGCCGTCATTTTCGGAGTGTGATCCGTGGACGACTTGGCACATTTTTGCGGCGCGCGGCTCAAAAAGCTGATCGCTCCACGGCAGATTCCCCGCGTCGTTATTTTCATTGATGTAATGGGCAAGGCGACTTGCAACATAGTGCGCGAGCTTTACTGGCACGGCGTTGCCAATGACTTGCTCAAGATCGGATTTGGAGCCTGCAAGCTGGAAGTCTTCGGGGAAGGTTTGAATGCATGCGCGCTCGCGCGTGGTCAACGGTCGCAATTGCCCCGTCACCGAAACAGAATCGCCCGGATGCCCAAGGTAGCCTTTCGGAATCGGTCGATTGACACCACGAATTGTCGGGCTTGGCTCATCAATACTGAAAACACCTCGTCTCGCATAGGAACGCGGATGTCGATAGTAGTGTTCGAATGGCAGTCCATCCGAAAAATACTCGCGCAGTGTGAGCGGATTTTCGCTAAGACCTGAGGTCAACGCCGCATCGAGAAATCCGTCTCTTCCACCTAACTGACCGATAACGATTAGTCGCTTACGCGATTGTGGCACTCCACAATGCGCGGCATTGAGCAACTGAATTGTCAGACCGTAGTTGGCACGCTTGAATATGTCCAGTGCTACCTTGAACGCTTGAGAACTTGCGGCGCGCCCAACATTTTCCATAAGAAAAAAAGACGGACGATAGTTTGAAATTACATTGGCGAAGCTGATCGTCAAACTCGCTCGTCCGCCGCTTTCGTCTCGCTTGCCCGCACTGGAAAAGTCCTGACACGGTGGTCCGCCGATAATTGCATCCGGTCGATAATCATCCAACAAGCGCAATGTCTCAAGTTCGTTCGAAAGGTCAAGCGACACAGTAGGATGATTCGGGAAGTTAGCGCGATAAACGTCAATCGCGGGCCGCCAGTTCTCGACGGCACAAACAATATCAAATCCGGCTTGCTGAAACCCTAGACTTAAGCCGCCCCCGCCAGCAAAAAAATCGGCAACCCGAATGCTCATTGGGAGTCCTCGAACAGATCGGTGGCGAAGTACAAAATTGCATCGAATCGACGCTCTGGACTCAGATACTTCTGTCCGCCACCAAGAATGATATGTTTGATTTCATCGCGGGTAATCACTGGCTTGGTCAATCGTCCACACGTCATCAGATCGTGTGTACGAGTGCCCGACACCGCAAACTCTTTGTCATTTTGGTTTTCGAAAGTCATGCCATCAAAGATCGGTGCCTGATACACCCTGCCGGTCTTTGCGAATTCAAATAAAAATCGAGAAAGCCTCAGTACCACACGCCCGTATCGAGAAATCGACTGGTCGTCGCGCGGATTACGCGCTGAGTCCAAAAACAAATGACTGAGTGCAAAGTCACTCCAGACAAAAATGTCCAAACAGTTGACTGCGAGCAGAGGGGACTTCCCAACGGTTTTCCAAACCGGCTGCATCAACAAGGGCTTTTGACTGCCTTTGAATTCATCCAGAAATGTTTCCAGCGCTGCGGTGGCTGGTTGAACGTAAGGGCGCATTTCGATTTTGCCGTCCCAGTGGCGAACTTTGGCAAAAACCGGTTCAAATATTTCTTGCACCCTTTCGCGGTGTAACTCGACCGCTTTGGCCATCGACAACGCCATGTATCGAATCGTTGCAGAGCGTATAACCAACTCGCTCCCATATTTATCTTCTGCAAGCCCTTCCGTCGTATTGTCCGGCAATGTGGTGAGCTTGATTTCAATCGGTCGTAATTGCTGTACCGGATCTCCAACGCCGACAACCAAATCAATCGCTGGAAGTTCGTCATGGACAAACTTACGAAACTCGGCAAACTGTGTCTCAAACGAAAAATGCAGCTTCTCCCCGGGTTCGTTACTTGCAAACAATTCACCGACATCGAGATCAGCAATTTCAGTATGTGACGTGTCCTTAAATGTTACATAGACCAGCGGCAATCCTTTGGAGCGGATATAGCACGCCAGCGCAACTGGAAACGCCGAGTTGAACTGGTTCTTACCCCAATAATATGGATCGGCAAAATTTCTGTTGCTGCGGGAAATGCCGAAGAGAGAAGCTGATGTTTGATTTTTCATACTGACTATTTATACAGTCACTTGTCACAATTGGGTCAACAATATTTGCTCATGCTAGCGATTTCTCGCGCATTTTATGCCTCGAGCAAACTAATTAAACATAGGCAGCGCTAGCCATGAGTCAGCGGCTTGGTGGTGAATAGATAGTCCTTCAGTTCCTTAGAAAACCGGGGATCCTTGCGGCGTATCCATTCCAGCACCATGGACGCATGCTCCTTCTCTTCGTCACGATTGTGCTCAAGGATCGCTTTCAGTTCTGCATCCTGACAGGCATCGGCACGTTGGTTGTACCAATCAACCGCCTCAAGCTCCTCCATCAGCGACACAATCGCGCGGTGCATATCGCGCGTCTCCGGCGACAATTCTTCTACTGGTTCGTGATAGCCAACGCTAGACATTTTCTTTCTCCTGATGTTGTGGCAATCCGTTGATGGTGGTTAGATTTGCGCTGCCACCATCGCTGCCTCAATGATATCCAGTGCTTCATCAAAATGCGCGTCGGGAATTGTCAGCGGATAGAGGAAACGGATGACATTGAAATACACGCCACAGTTTAGCAAAATCAAGCCGCGATTTCTCGCCTCGGTTTGCACACGTTTGGTGAATTCGGCATCCGGTTTTCCGGTTTTAGAATCGTTGAATTCGCAGGCGATCATGGAACCTGGCCCGCGAATGTCGGCGATTTGCAGGATGCGTTTATTGATGGCGTGCAGGCGTGATTTGAGTTTTTCGCCGAGCAGATTGGCGCGGGCGATTAGGCCTTCCTCTTCAATCGCCGCGATGACCGCATGTGATGCGGCAATCGCCAGCGGATTGCCGGCGTAAGTGCCGCCGAGGCCGCCGGGAGCTGGCGCGTCCATGATTTCAGCACGACCGCAAACCGCAGACAGGGTGGTGCCGCCGGCCATGCTTTTGGCCATGGTCATGATGTCGGGTAGCACGTCGTAGTGGTTCATGGCGAACCATTTGCCGGTGCGGCCAAAGCCGGTTTGGACTTCGTCGGCGACTAACAAAATTCCATGTTCGTCACAAATATTTCGTAACGCGCGCATGAATTCGGGCGGTGCCATATAGAAGCCACCTTCGCCTTGCACTGGTTCCAGAATAATCGCGGCGACCCGTTTGGCTTCGATTTCGGATTTGAAAATATGCTCGATGTAAGCGAGCGAATCTTCGACACTCACGCCGTGTAGTGGCACCGGAAATGGCGCGTGAAATATCTCTCCCGGGAAGGGGCCAAAGCCGAGCTTGTACGGCGCAACTTTGCCGGTGAGCGCGGCAGCCATCATCGAGCGACCGTGGAACGCGCCGGAGAAAGCAATGATGCCGGAACGGCCGGTAGCGCAGCGAGCGATCTTGACCACGTTTTCTACTGCTTCTGCGCCGGTAGAAAAGAATGCGGTTTTCTTGGCATGCGTGCCCGGCGTGATCTGGTTAATTTTTTCGGCCAGTGTCACATAGGATTCGTAGGGTACGACTTGATAGCAGGTGTGCGTAAATTTGTCGGCTTGAGCCTTCAGTGCGGCAACCACTTTGGGATGGCGGTGGCCGGTGTTGAGTACGGCGATACCACCGGCGAAGTCGATATAGCGACGACCTTCAACATCCCATAGCTCGGCATTTTCAGCGCGGTCGACGAAGAAGTC
>JANYAW010000160.1 GCA_025361105.1 Rhodocyclaceae bacterium
AGCCAAACAGGGCGCTGCCAGCGTAGCGGACAGTATTGCCGCCGCGATACGAGTCAAGCAAATGATCCGGTGACGGAGATCTTTCACGAGGCGGGCGAGTACCAAATGGGCGAACTCCATGCCCGTTCCTGTATGGTCGCCGGTACATTGGTCAACGGTGCCATTTTCAGTCGTACTGCGTCATAGGTGTTCCAGCGAGGAGTTGGTATTTCCAGAACGCGGGCGTAGTAAAAGGAGCGCTCGCCTCGTTTGAAATCGGGATCTGTCCAGGCGGCGGCGAGTTGCGCTGCACCGATTTTGTCGGTGTAGGTCGCGGTGCTCAAATCAACGCTGTTGCCAACCGGTGGGAGTTTACCTTGAGCGTCAATCTTGCGTGCGCCTGACCAGGCGACATCATAGATTTTCTCGTGCTGGTTTCCGTTTGCATCGAGCCAGCCTTTGACTATCTGAACGCGATCAAGTCTGGCGCTCTTGGGATCCTTCACCGCCATGACCAGAAAGCGCGGTGCCTTGCCGGTTCCGGGTTTCAAGTCACCGCCCATGGGTACGCCTTTGGCATAAGCGATCTTGACGAAATCGGCCTTTTTCAAATCGCCGGCGGCATAGTCGAAACTGCCGAAGAAGCGCAGCTTGATCATGGGGCCGGAGGTGCCAAAGGTCTCCTTGCGTTGCATCGCATCGTAGATGGCTTCGCGAGTATTTTCCGGCGCCCAAACACCAGCCAGACCGCCCGAACTGAAGTCCTGGACTTGCAGTATTTGTTTTGCGGGCTGGCCCGGAATACCGGTCAGGCGGTGACGCGCATTATTTTCAAAAGCAAACTTGCCGGTGTAGTTGAACTCCTCATTGTTGCCCGCCGCATTGTGCGTATCGGAATCGCCGATTAAGCCATATTTGAATGGATTGCCGGCACCGGTCGCTGCTTGGCTCATGCCATCGAGCAAGGCCTGACGCACGAAGCTGCCCTTGCGCTGAGTCGGTCTTTCGGCATCTGCCGACAGGGTGTAATCCCATTGCTCGAAGCCGGCAAATTCGTCGGTTGGCGACAAGACCGGGTGAGTTTCCGAAGTGCCCTTGATTTGAGTAATCTCGTAAAGCGGTTCATTCGCCGCCCGCGTTTTGTTATAGGCCGCATCTATCGGTTTGCCGTCGAATTTCACGGTTTCGAACATGCGACCGTCACTAGCGTTGCCGTTATGTGGAATCGCCAGCAAAGTCGAACCTTTGCTGCGCAAATCTCCCATCCATTTCCACAGCGTCTCGGGATCGTCCGAGTCCAGCGCCGATAGCACCAGGTCGGGCAAATGTCGGGTATCGCGGAAGACCACGACGCGATGTAGGTTGCGCTTCTTTGGATTGGAGGACCATTCAAAACCGGCGAAGGTAGTGAATTTTCCGGGCACATAATTTTCATCGGCTGCCTTGATAATCTCGGCCCACACCGCGCGCGCCAGTACCGGATCAGTCAACTGCGGATCGCGCTTGCCCTCGCTCATCTCACGCAGGATGGTGGTGAAGGTTGCCATCCGCACTGCGGGTTCGGACGAGGTAACACCTTTGGCCAATTCGGTTTTGCTCAATGGGCTTTCAGGGTTCGCCATCTGATTGAATACCCCCATGAACTCGGCATGGTCGGACACCATGTAGAAATCTAGCGGGGTGACGATCCGCATGTCTGGCCCGCCACTACCGGTGATGGGCTTGCCCTTTGCCCAGGCATAGGCGTCGCTGGGAGTGGTTCTGGAACCATTGGTAAAGCCGTCGAAGGACCAACTGGTGTGCGTGTGGACATTGCCAAAGTAGGCATTGTTTTCCGGGTTCGGTGCGCACTGCAGCTGCCCGCTCAGACTCAGCGCAAGACAGCCTATGGTCAAACATGAGCGGGTAATTTTCATGGTCGTTTCCTTATCGTTCGGTTCGTTCAATGACTGCCGTGGTGGAGCGTCGCCAAACTGAAGCCTCGTCGCTACTGGTGGTCGTGCTTAAAGTGGCTTGTACCAAATCGGCGAGGTGTAAGCCCGCTCGGTTACGATCATCGGCACTTCCGGCGACATGGTGACGCCATAGCGTTTGGCGTCATATGCCGTCCAACGTGGCGTCGGGATTTCAATCACCCGTATGTAATAAAACGCCTTCAATGCCGGATCAAAATTCGGGTCACGCCAAAGCACATCAAGCGCTGCCGCACCTATGCTGTTACTCCAGGTTGCTTCCTTGATGTTTACCGTGTTGCCGACCGAAGGCAATTTTCCATCCTTGCCCGCTTTGCGATTGCCGGACCAGGCCACGTCGTAAATTTTTTCCTGCACGGCACCTTTGGCATCCAGCCAGCCCTTGATGACTTGCACGCGATCCAGATTGCCGCCGAGCGGATCTTTGGCCGCCTGTATCATCAATGTCGGCGCATTTCCTTTTGCAGCCGCTTTCAGTTCGCCGCCCATAGGCACGCCCTTGGCATAGCCAACACTAGCGAAGTCCGCGCGATGCAAATCGCTGGCGACAAAGTCGTAGCCGCCAAAGACTCGCACCGCAATGCGCGAGCCGGTAGTGCCATAAACTTCTTTGGCCTTGAGCGCATCCCAAATGGCGACGCGGGTGTTGTCGTCAGCCCAGACTGCGACGTAGCCCGACGCTTGATATTCCCAACCCAGCGCCAGGTTCTTGCTGGTGCTCCAACGGTCAGCCTTTGGCTCCACTTGCGCGTGCTTTGAGAAAAAATTGTTTTCGCTTGGTGTGCTCAATCCAGTGTGACTGTCAGTCGATGCGATCAGACCATACTTGAATGGATTGGCACCGAGTTTGGACTCCATCAACAAACCGTTTTTGAGCGCCTGTCGTGCATGTTCGTACTGAAGCTGTTCAGGTTTTTTGGGCACGCCGTTCAAGTTGGCTTTGTCCCATCGCTCGAACTTGGCGAACTCGTCGTTCGGTGACAAGCTCTGATGCGTTTCAGAATCCCCTTTGATTTGCGAAGCCTCGTAAAGTGGTTCCCAGCGCGAACGCGCTTCGGCGTAGGCACGTGTCATCGGATTGCCAAACAGGTCAGTTAGCGCAAACATGCGGCCGTTGGAAAGATTGCCGTTATGCGGAATTGCCAACACCTTGCCGCCGGTTTTTTCTTCCCAGGTCTGCATCCATTTCCACAGGTCCTCGGGATTTTCGCTGTCGAAGGTGGTGTATGGCACCATGGCATCGGCCTTGTCTTTGCCATCGCGAAAAATCACGTTGCGATGCAAGTTGTCGCCGCCACCATAGTTGCTGGTCCACTCATAGCCAATCAAGGTGGTGAAGCGTCCGGGCTCGTTGTATTTTTCCTGAATGGCGGTATTTTTTTGCCATACCCCCATGGCGATTTCCTTGTTCTTCACGAAGTCCGGCAAACGATTGTTCGACTGTGCATCGATCATTTCCATCGCTGCCTGCATGCCTTGTTTGCCACCGGCTTTCATCATCTCGGTCCACCGCTTGCCGATTGGATCGTTCAACACCAAAGGATTGCCGGCTCGCATTTCCTGAATCACGCCCATGCCATCAGAATGGTCCGCGACCACAATGAAATCCAGCGGACGATCCAGTCGCGCTGGCTGACCACTGGAAGAAGTGACTTCTTCACCGCGTGCAAAACGCACCGAATCCTCCGGACTCAGCCGCGCACCAAAGGCACCGGCATCAGCCGACCAGCCTGAATGCTGATGGGTGTCGCCCCACAACAATTTTTTCGGCGCACCTTTGCCGATATTGGCGGCTACATTAGGTGAATAGGATGTGGCGGTTTCTGGCGCTGCGTTGGCGCTGATTTGGAGGCTTGCAATAGTGAGTGCAGCAATCGCCAGCCAAATGAATTTGGGTTGCATTTTGTTTCCCTTATGAAAATATTACTGGAGTCAGTAAAGCCTGGTTCACTCTAGCAGTGGCGCTAGGTTTTGCCTCGCGGCTTTTGCCATTCGGCGATGGTACCCATAAAGATCGCCAGCGCGTTGCGTACCAGTTGCTGGCGCGGCTGCGCAAAGTTTGACAGCGCCCACAGTTTGGCCAACTGATAGCAGGCACCCATGACCGCCGTGGCAAGCATGTCGGGCGAGAGGCCATTGCCTGGATTGTTTGGCAAGCCTGCGCAGACCTTATAGCGGATGAGATCTGCACTGAGTTGCAATTGGGTGCGATACACCTTGTCGGCTTGCGGGCTTGCGCCTTCAATTTCCAGTAGCACCAGCCTGGCGCGCGCCGGGTCAGCGGCAATGGCTTTGAAATAGGCATTGAGCGTGGCGCGCATACGCGCTTCCGGTGTCGCTTCAGCTTTGGCCAGTGCTGCCTCGGTAGGTGAAAAAACGGCATTGGCGGCATGCTGGTAGCTGCAACATAGCAGCTCGTCAAAGTTGCTGAACGACTCATAGAAATAGCGCTCGGTCAGTCCCGCCTCGGTGCACAGGGATTTCAGGGTGGTGACGTGAAAGCCGTCGCTGCCGAAGCATTGAATCGCCGATTTGATGAAACGTTCGCGGCGCTCGGTGATCCGCTGGGTATTGCTGATGCCACGGTAGTGACGCTCAGGTTTGTCGACGACAGGAGCTGCCTTTGACGGTCTGGATTGGTTTTTTTTAGTCATGTGGTTATTCTGACATTGTAAAATGTCAAAAGCAAGAAAATAAATTGAAAATAAATTGAAAATAACTTGACATTGAGCAATGTCACTTGTAAAGTTCGTTTTGTGACATTGAATAATGTCAAATAATGAAGCAGCAGACTTCCAAAACGAGGAGATGGGTAATGAATGCAACAATTAACGCAGAATCACATACAAAACCCTACGACGTTGAAGTCGCTATTTTTGGCAGTGGCTTCGGCGGGCTTTGCATGGGTATCAAACTCAAAAAAGCCGGCATCGACAATTTTGTGATTCTCGAAAAAGATGAAATGTTTGGGGGCACATGGCGGGTCAATCATTACCCTGGTGCGGCCTGCGATGTGCCCAGTCATCTGTACTCATTTTCATTTGCGCAGAATGCCAAATGGACGCGCAAGTTTCCTCCGCAACAGGAATTGTGGGCGTATACCCAGCAGGTGGTGAAGGACTTCAAACTTGAGCCGCACATTCGCCTCAATACGACCCTGATATCGGCGGATTTTGTTGAGCACCTCGGCATTTGGCGAATCGTCACCAGCCAGGGTTCATTTACAGCCAAGACGGTAGTGGCGGCGACTGGAACGCTGTCACGGCCATCGATTCCAAAACTGCCCGGCATGGAAAATTTCACCGGCAAGATGTTCCACTCAGCCCATTGGGAGCATGACTACGACTTCATCGGCAAGCGCGTGGCGGTCATCGGTACGGGAGCCAGCGCAATCCAGTTCATTCCGGAAATTGCACCAAAAGTCGCCAATCTCGATTTGTATCAGCGCACACCGCCGTGGATTATGCCGCGCCCGGATCGCAAAATTACAGCGTTGGAACACTGGTTGTTGCATAACGTCAAACCCTTGCAATGGCTGTATCGCGGCTTGACCTATCTGAAATATGAAATGCGCCTGGTGGCATTCACCAAGCTGCCGATCTTGAATCGCTTCATCAGATGGTCTGCCGAGCGCAATATCAAACAGCACATCAAGGATCCGGTGCTGCGTGCCAAACTCACACCGGACTTTACTCCGGGCTGCAAACGCATTCTGTTGATGAACACCTATTACCCGACCCTTGCAAGACCCAATGTGCATACGGTTTCGGACGGCATCGCGGAAGTTCGCGCCAACAGCATCGTCGGCAAGGATGGCGTCGAGCGCCCCGTCGATGCGATTATTTTCGGCACCGGTTTTGATGTCCAGCATGCGCTGGGCACGGTAGAAATCAATGGCCTCAACGGCAAAAACCTGCGCGAGGTGGCCGAAGGGGGATTGGAAGCCTACAAGGGTTGCACGGTGGCTGGTTTCCCGAATTTCTTTATGGTCACGGGACCCAATACGGGCTTGGGTCACAACTCGATGATCTATATGATTGAGTCAGGCGTAAATTACATCCTGAAAGGCATACAGCAGATTCGCACGCAAAATTTGTGTTCGGTCGATATCAAGCCGGATGTACAAAGACAATACAACGTCGACGTGCAAAGCCGTTTCGCTGGCACAGTGTGGGCATCAGGTTGCAAGAGTTGGTACTTGACCAGCAGCGGTAAGAACAACACTTTGTGGCCAGGATTTACTTGGGAATATCGTCACCTGACAAAGGCGTTCGACTTGGCGAATTACAGCGTAGTCAGCTAATGCGGTGAATCATCCAACAGCGCGACATTATCATGTTCGCGCTGATTGGCATGGTGCCAGCGGTTAATCAGGCACATCGTGCCGGCCACAAACATGCCGAACATCACGATGATGCCGTAGATGGAAATTTGCGCCGCGACCAGCAGCGAATAGACCGTCGTCATAATGAGAATCGATAAGTTCTCGTTGAAATTTTGCACGGCGATGGAGTGCCCGGCACCCATCAGGATATGACCACGATGTTGTAGCAGTGCATTCATCGGCACAACAAAAAACCCTGAGGCCAAACCGACCACCAGCATCACGATGCTTGCCTGCCACATCTGGCTTACTCCCATCAAAAATATCACGCCGATGCCCATGACGATGCCGAGTGGAATGACGCGAACTGATTTACGCAAGGTGATAAATTTTGCCGCTAACACAGCACCAGCAGCAACGCCGACGGCGACAATGCCTATCAGCAAACTCGCCTTGGACAAGTCGTAACCCAGTGCGGCTCTTGCCCAGTCGAGGACGATGAATTGGAGCGTAGCACCGGCTCCCCAAAACAGCGTCGTGACAGCCAGAGAAATTTGCCCGAGGCGATCACGCCAAAGCAGTTTGACGCAGTGGGTAAATTCAAAAACCAAATAGATGGGGTTGCTTTTTAATGGCTTGTGATCAACACCGGTATCAGGTACATAAAGGTTAATAATTGCAGCAACGAGATAGAGACCACCAACGACCAGCAAGTTCATTTCGGCGACGGTATCGATACCGGTGTCAATCACCGGAAAATCGAAGGACAGTAGCTGCGCGGCAATGTCAGGTTTGATCAGCGCGCCACCAAGGACGGTACCAAGAATAATCGCCCCGACGGTAAGCCCTTCCACCCAGCCATTCGCAACTACTAACAAACGTGGCGGCAGATATTCAGTCAGGATGCCATATTTGGCTGGTGAATAAGCCGCCGCACCAAGCCCGACAACGGCATAGGCGATGAGCGGATGTACGTCGAAAAACATCAGCGCGCAGCCAAAAATTTTGACGCTGTTGCTGATGAACATGACGCGCCATTTGGGCATGCTATCGGCGAAAGCGCCGACGAAAGCAGCCAGCGCGACGTAGGAAAAGGTGAAGAAGGTTTTGAGTAGCGGCGCGTATTCGGGCGGCGCTTTCATGTCCACCAAAATTGCAATTGCTGCAATCAAGAGAGCATTGTCTGCCAGCGCAGAAAAAAACTGCGCCGCCATGATGATGTAGAAGCCTTTAGTCATCGCGTTGCGGTTGGAAATAGATGAGGGTTTATAGCATGAAAGGCTTTTTTGCCTGCGACATTGGTGCGAGGTTTTCATGCTTACTCCGGTCAATGGAATTGACATCCACGGAACACTGGTAGAACTACCCTCAGCGCCGCATTTATGTTTGAATGTCTGCTCCAAGCACTTTTGGATCTTGCCCAAATCACCATGCGCCGCCCCATTCATGCACGTATCGATTTAGCTGCGTTGCGCCACAATCATGCCGTGGCAAGAAGACATGCGGGTGAGGTTTTGCTTTGGAGCGTGATTAAGGCCAACGCCTATGGTCATGGCGTGCTTGAAGTCGCACAGGGTTTGCGTGATGTGGCTGATGGCTTCGCGCTGATTGAGATGGAGATGGCGATTCATCTGCGTGAACAAGGTTTCAATCACCCGATGCTGATACTCGAAGGCTATTACCGCTCCAACGAGTTGCCGCTGTTTGCCGAATATCAACTCACGCCGGTGGTGCATAGCGAATGGCAAATTGATGCCTTGATTGCCGCGCGCTTGCCTATCCGCATGCCGATTTATTTGAAGATAGATTCGGGCATGCACCGGCTGGGAATTGCCTCATATTCGCTGGCGACTTGTTTGAAGAAATTAGAGATTTCGCAGGCGGTGGGCAAGGTCACGCTGATGACGCATTTCGCCGATGCAGATGAGCCAAGTGGAATAGCCGTGCAATTGGCTCGTTTCAAGCGCATCACTGAAGGTTTGAGCATGCCGATTTCGATTTGCAACTCGGCAGCTTTGTTGCGCTTTCCTGAGGCATTGGCCTGCGGGCCACTCGCTGCCAATGAAAACTGGGCGAGGCCGGGCATCATGTTGTATGGCTCGTCGCCCTTTCCGTCGATCAAAACTGCGGCTGAACTTGAACTCAAACCCGTGATGACATTGCGCTCTGAAGTGATTGCAGTGCGTGATTTACGCCCCGGCGACGGTGTCGGCTATGGCGGAAATTTCGTCGCCCGCAGCGCCATGCGCATCGGTGTGGTGGCGTGTGGTTATGGCGACGGTTATCCACGTCATGCGCCCACTGGAACGCCAATTTTGATTGGTGGCAAACGCACGCGGACTTTGGGTCGCGTCTCGATGGACAAGATTTGCGTCGACCTGACGGAGTTGCCGTCAGTTGGTGCTGGTGACACGGCGTTAATGTGGGGTGGCGACGAAGAAATCGGCTTACTCCCGGCCGACGAAGTGGCGGCGGCAGCAGGTACCATTTCTTACGAAATGTTTTGTGCTTTGGCATCGCGTGTAGCAGTAGAAGTTGTCAATTGATGGTCACTGCAAAGGCTAAAAGCAAATCGCATTACGCCTGCACTGAATGCGGTGCAAGCGCCCAAAAATGGCAAGGCCAATGCCCCGGCTGCGGGCAGTGGAACACGCTGGTCGAATCCTTGATGGAGTCGGCAACACCGGCCGGACGTAGCTTTGCGGCCTTGGGCGGGGCGAGCAAATTGCAAGCGCTGGTCGACATTCGTCCCCGCGATGTACCACGCCAACCCACTGGCGTGGAAGAATTTGATCGTGTGCTTGGCGGTGGCTTGGTCGCTGGCGGCGTGGTGCTGATTGGTGGCGATCCAGGTATCGGTAAATCGACTTTGTTGTTGCAAGCATTGGGACGCTTGGCACAGACGGGCGAGAGCGTGCTCTATGTTTCGGGTGAAGAATCCGGTGAACAAGTCGCCCTGCGTGCGCAACGCTTGCAGCTGGATGTCGGCGGCATGCAATTGCTGGCCGAAATCAATCTGGAAAAAATTCTCGATGCGTTGAGCACAACGCGTCCGTCGGTGGCGGTCATCGATTCCATCCAAACACTGTGGTCTGACGCGCTGCAATCGGCTCCCGGCTCAGTGGCGCAAGTGCGTGAATGCGCGGCGCAGCTCACGCGCTTCGCCAAGCAAAGCGGCACTTGCATTTTTCTCGTTGGCCACGTGACCAAAGAAGGCGCGCTGGCGGGGCCGCGTGTGTTGGAACATATCGTGGATACGGTCTTGTATTTCGAGGGAGATACGCATTCGAGTTTTCGGCTGGTGCGCGCAGTCAAAAATCGTTTTGGCGCAGTCAATGAAATCGGCGTTTTCGCCATGACTGACAAAGGTCTGCGCGGTGTCGCCAATCCATCGGCATTATTTTTGTCGCAACATTCGCAAGATGTTTCCGGCTCTTGTGTGATGGTGACGCAAGAAGGTACACGGCCATTGCTGGTGGAAATTCAGGCGCTGGTCGACAGCTCGCAAGCGCCCAATCCACGGCGGCTCACCGTAGGCCTCGAACAAAATCGTCTGGCGATGTTGCTCGCAGTGTTGCATCGTCATGCGGGTGTGGTTTGCTCCGATCAGGATGTCTTCGTCAACGCTGTCGGTGGGGTAAAAATTGCCGAACCGGCGGCGGATTTGGCGGTGCTACTCGCCATCGTTTCATCCTTGCGCAACAAATCTTTGCCACGCAAATTAGTCGTCTTCGGTGAAATCGGTTTGGCCGGCGAAATCCGCCCCGCACCGCGCGGTCAGGAGCGACTTAAAGAAGCTGCCAAGCTTGGCTTCACGCTGGCGATAGTGCCCAAAGCCAATGCGCCGAAGTTGCCAATCAAAGGCATGGAGGTCATCGCACTGGACAGGATCGAACAAGCGATGGAGCAATTGCGCAACTGGTGATAAATGCCGCACCAAGTGCGCGTAAAAAAAGGAGATTGAATTGGCTTCACGACGCAAAGTAGTAATCGGCTTGGGTGTTGGTGCTGCAGTTATTGCCGCGGGTGCTGCCGGTTACGCCGCCGTGCGCCAAAAATCTGCGGAAATCGGATTTACCCTCAGTGACGCCGAACTCGTTGGCGCATTCGCGTTTTTGAAGTTGAACCCGGCAATAGATACTCATGCGCATCCCGGCCGAACCTTTGTACGCGGGGCGATGGGGCTGGCGTGGAAGTTGCGCATGTATCAGTTGCTCGGCAGTTTCGAAGCGCGAGTGGCCGAGGACATGATTGCCGGCAGCATGGGTGCGGCGTGTTTTTCAGGGGTTGCGGATTTTCCAGTGCTTGATTCCACCGACAGTGGATTGAAATCCGTGCGCGCATTTGCGTCGGGCGAGGCCTGGAATTTTTACCAAACGCAGATTGCCAATCTCAAGTCCTTGGTCACTCAAGGCTTGGTCTATCCGGTGCTGGCGCCCAAGGACGTTGATGCAGCGCGCGCGAGTGGAAAGCCCGGCTGCATATTCGCGATTGAAGGTGGTGATTTTGTTGAAGACGACCCGACGCGAATTGCAACGGCCTTCGCTGATGGCGTGCGCATGATTACGCTGGTGCATTTTGTCACCGGCGGCAAGCTGGGCGACATCATGACGGCGCCGCCGGTGAGCGGCGGTATCACCGACCTGGGGCGCGCGGTCGTCGCTCAAATGAACAAGGCCGGCATCATCGTCGATCTTGCCCACGCCGCCGAAACCACAGCCTTCGGCGCACTTGACGTGGCCACCAAACCAGTGATCGCGACGCACACTCATACCAATACCCATGGTACGAGCCATGCGCGATTTATCTCGCCGAAACTCGCCTATAAAATTGTTGAGGGCGGCGGCCTGATCGGTGCATGGCCAGCCGGCATCGGCATCAATACTTTGGCCGGTTATGTGGATCGCATTCTGGAACTCATCAAGGATGTCGGCATCGACCATGTCGCCATCGGCACCGACATGGACGCCAACTATCAACCGGTATTCGACAACTACCGCCAGATGCCGCTTGTAGTCGGTGCGCTGCTCAAACGCGGCATTAGTGAAGTCGATGTGGCGAAAATAATCGGTGGAAATTTTCTAAGTTTATTTGCAGCGAACTTGGCCTGAATAGTAGATTCCCTGCTTATTAACGGCGTGTCACCAGCATCAATTGGCGAGATTTATTTTGTGCAAATTCAGTGCGATGCTGACTTTTTAAGTTAGCGAAGGAAGCTTCATGCCAATCCAGCGCCGAGAACTAATTACCGCCATCTTCTGTCTCGCAGTATTTAGCGCGACCAGCGTAAGCGCACAATCCAAAGCGCTGTCGGCGCCCAATGTTGTGTCTATCAATGCCACCTTGGTGACCTCTGGTCAACCAACTGCAGACGCGCTTTCCAGTCTTGCGACACTAGGCTTTCAGGCAGTGATTTATCTCGCTCCCAGCTCGGTTGGCGACGCGATAAAAGACGAGCCGCAAATTGTCCAGCGTCAGGGATTGGAATTTATCCATATTCCTATCTCGTTCAGCGCGCCGGAAGAGCGGCACTTCATTGCTTTCAACGAGGCGCTCAGCAAGCTGAACGGTAAGCGCACCCTGGTGCATTGCCAAGTCAATATGCGCGCTTCGAGCTTTGTCTTCCTGCATCGAGTCATCGTCGGCAAGGAGAATCCTGCGGTCGCCTACGAATCAGTCGCCAGAATATGGTCGCCGCGCGGTGTGTGGAAGACTTTCATCGTGGCTCAACTGCAGAAGAATGGAATAGATTTCGAACCCTACTAGACTACAAACTAACGGCGTATCACCAGCACCAACTGGCGCGATTGCTCTGTCTCGGCGACCCCACTCAAACCGCCATCAAATCCGTCATCGCCTCAACCGGAATGATCGCACCGGGATGCTGTATCACGCGAGACGCAAGCAAGTTGCCAAATGCCGCCGCGTCTTCCGCTGCTGCATCAGCCAGCCGACGGCTCATGTAGCCCGCTGCAAAGGAATCACCTGCTGCCGTGGTATCGACGACTCGTGACACCGGAATGGTGGGTATAGCGATAGGCATGGCGTTGCCGATACGGATCAGCGTTGGCGCGATGCCGCGTTTGATAACCAACTCGGAGCAGTCAAGACTCAACGCCTGCTCAATGGCGAGCGCCGGCGTTCTATGTCCGAACAGGGATTGATGGTCGTCGAGGGTAAGCAATGCCATGCTGGACACTTTGAATGCGCGTTCGAAAACCTCGCGGGCAGTTTCAACACTGGACCACAGGCGGGGGCGGTAGTTATTGTCGAAGATCACGTGCGCATTGCGGCTACGCAGACGCTCCGCCAAGGCAAAGACGCGTTCGCGTCCGGCCGGTGGCAGGATGGCCAGACTGATGCCGCTGAAATAGAAAGCATCCCATGTCGATTCTTGCGCTTCGAGTGGTGTTACTTCAATGTCAAAGTAGGCACGGGCGGCACTGTTTTCGCGCCAGAAATTGAATCGGCGTTCGCCCTGCGCGTCGACTTCAATTTGATATATCCCGGGCAGGCGATCCTCGATGCGGCGCACCAGTCCGCGTTCCAGGCCGTCGCCCGCCCAACGACGCAGCATCTCAAAGCTTAGCGCATCATCACCGAGTGCTGTCGCGTACCAGACCTTGAGCGATTTCTCGGCGCAACGGGTGAGGTACACCGCCGTGTTGAAAGTATCACCGCCGTAGCCTTGCTGCATGGCGCCAAAGGCGTCGCCATGAAGTTCAATCATGCACTCGCCGAGCAAGGCGATGTTGTGGCAGGAATTCATCAGTAATTTGGTTTCTGGAACTGCGTTTTATTGTACTACCCGGTGTTTCGAAGCGGGTAGTTTGCAGTGGGAGGTTCGACGGCATCTCGTCAGCACCAACTGGCCGGTTACACTACGTTTTAGGTTTCTGTAGTGAAAAAAATGTATCCCGCGTCAAGCGCCTTAAATCAAAGCGAACGATTTGATTATTTACTATGACAAGTTAGCCAATTGCCTCTATGAACATCCCTTCCACCTTCCGTCTCACCTTGCGTATGCTGCGCCGTGATTGGCGTGCCGGCGAGCTGACGGTGCTTGGTGTCGCGCTGGTGTTGGCGGTGGCGTCTTTGACCAGTGTGGGCTTCCTCACTGACCGGGTTGAGCAGGCTTTGAAGCTGGAATCGAATCGTTTGCTCGGCGGTGATGTATTGCTCACCGCTGATCATCCGTGGGCGCAAAAATTTCGTGCCGAGGTGTCGGCGCGTGGTTTGCTGCTGGCCGAGAGCGTGAGCTTCCCCAGCATGGTGATGCAGGGCGGCGCGGCGCAGTTGGCGGATATCAAAGCGGTGTCGGAAGGCTATCCACTGCGCGGCAATTTGCGTGTTGCGCCGCAGCTTAATTCACCGGATGCGGTGGTGACACGGGTACCGCCGCCTGGCGAGGGCTGGCCCGATGAGCGATTGGCGACGGCGCTGAATTTGAAACCGGGGGTGACACTGGAGCTGGGGCAGATGCGCCCGTTGACAGGGCCAGTGCTGACGCTGGAACCGGATCGCGGAATGAATGTTTTTGCGCTCGCGCCTCGGCTGTTAATCAACTTGGCCGACCTGCCAAAAACTGGATTGATACAGCCCGGCAGTCGCGTGGTGTACCGGCTGCATGTGGCTGGCGAGCGCGCCGATGTGGTGGCATTTGAAACCTGGGCGACCGAGCAAATTGGGCGTGGCGAGAAAATCGAAAG
>JANYAW010000233.1 GCA_025361105.1 Rhodocyclaceae bacterium
GCAATCGCGCGGTTACAAGATTCCTGATTTTCCTGAAGATCCGAAAACCGACGAAGAGAAATCAATCCGGGCGCGCTATTCCAAATGCATTGGTAGCTCGGTGAATCCGGTATTGCGCGAAGGCAATTCAGATCGTCGTGCGCCCAAGGCGGTAAAAGAATACGCACGCAAAAATCCGCATTCGATGGGCGAATGGAGCCAAGCGTCGCGTACCCACGTTTCGCACATGCATCACGGAGACTTTTATCACGGCGAGAAGTCAATGACACTCGACCATGCACGCGATGTGAAGATGGAACTGGTCACCACCAGCGGCAAGACTATCGTGCTCAAACCCAAAGTCGCGCTGCTCGATGGCGAAATTATCGACAGCATGTTCATGAGCAAAAAAGCGCTGTGCGAGTTTTATGAACAAGAAATCAACGACGCGTACAAGACCGGCGTGATGTTTTCATTGCACGTCAAAGCGACCATGATGAAGGTGTCACATCCAATTGTGTTCGGCCATTGCGTGCGAATTTTTTACAAAGATGCGTTTGAAAAGCACGGCAAATTGTTCGACGAACTGGGCGTCAACGTCAACAACGGCATGGTCAATCTCTACGACAAAATTGCCACGCTGCCGACTTCCAAGCGCGAAGAAATCATCAACGATTTGCATCGCTGCCATGAGCATCGACCCGAACTGGCGATGGTCGATTCGTCCAAAGGCATTACCAATTTTCATTCGCCGAGCGACGTGATTGTTGATGCTTCGATGCCGGCGATGATTCGCATTGGTGGCAAGATGTGGGGCGCAGATGGGCGACCGAAAGATTGCAAAGCGGTGATGCCGGAGAGCACTTTCGCGCGCATCTATCAAGAGATGATCAACTTTTGTAAATGGCACGGCAACTTTGATCCCAAGACCATGGGCACCGTGCCCAACGTCGGCTTGATGGCGCAGCAGGCTGAGGAATACGGCTCGCACGACAAAACTTTTGAAGTTCCCGAAGCTGGCGTGGCCAACATCACCGATCTGGCGACCGGCGAAGTGTTGCTCTCGCAGAACGTGGAGGAAGGCGACATCTGGCGCATGTGCCAGGTCAAAGACGCGGCCATACGCGATTGGGTTAAGCTCGCCGTGACGCGCGCACGCCAGTCCCACATGCCGACGATTTTCTGGCTCGACCCCTACCGTCCACACGAAGCGCAAGTTATCAAAAAAGTGGAGACTTATCTCAAGGATCACGACACCAGCGGGCTCGATATTCAAATCATGTCGCAAGTGCGCGCCATGCGTTATTCGCTGGAGCGGATTACGCGCGGGCTTGATACGATTTCGGTGACCGGCAATATCCTGCGCGACTACCTCACCGATTTATTTCCGATTATGGAACTCGGTACCAGCGCCAAAATGCTCTCTATCGTGCCACTGATGGCTGGTGGCGGCATGTATGAAACGGGAGCGGGCGGCTCGGCACCTAAACACGTCAAGCAATTGGTCGAAGAGAATCATTTGCGTTGGGACTCGCTCGGCGAATTTCTTGCTTTGGCCGTTTCGCTGGAGGATTTGGGCATCAAGACCGGCAATAACAAAGCCAAGATTTTGGCCAAAACGCTTGACGAAGCCACCGGTAAATTTCTTGATACCAACAAGTCGCCATCACCAAAAACCGGGCAACTCGATAACCGTGGCAGCCAATATTATTTGGCGCTGTATTGGGCACAAGCCTTGGCCGAACAAAGCGAAGATATGGAACTGAAAGCACATTTCAGCCAATTGGCCAAAGCGCTTGCCGAGAGCGAACAAAAAATCACCGACGAACTTAAAGCCGTGCAAGGCAAGGCCGTCGATATTGGCGGCTACTACATGCCTGATACGGCAAAAGTGTCCGCTGTGATGCGGCCGAGCGCAACGCTTAATACGATCATTGATTTGGCACAAAGTTGAGAAAAAATTTCGACCACTAATGCAAAAAGAAAACAAAGCCAAGCCCAGATATGCCATTGTCGCCTCGGTGCAGTTGCCAAATGTAAACGACATTGAGTTTGAAGCGTCTTTGGCCGAGCTACGTGATTTGGCGAAAACGCTGGGCTTTGAAATTACCGCCACGTTCACCCAGAAGCGTTCCAGCTTTGATCATGCAGCCTATCTTGGCACCGGCAAACGCGAGGAGATGCGCAGTTACGTCGACAGCGAACCGGCGCCGGGCGCGTTTGAAAAATCGCTGCACGCCGTAGCTGATGTGACCAACGGTGAAATCGAAGTCATCTTCGTCGACCATGAAATTTCGCCTTCGCAAGCACGCAATTTAGAAAAAGAAGTCGGTTGCGAAGTAATGGATCGCACCATGGTGATCCTTGAAATTTTCCATCGCCACGCGCGCTCGCGGGCGGCGCGTGCACAAGTCGAAATCGCGCGCCTGGGTTATATGGCACCGCGCCTGCGCGAAGCGGCCAAGCTGGCTGGCCCGCAAGGGCGGCAGCGCAGTGGTGTCGGCGGGCGCGGTGCGGGCGAATCGCATACCGAACTCGACAAACGAAAAATTCGCGACCGTATAGCCGATTTGCAACGCGAAATCGACGCGATGGATGTTGAACGAAAAACCCAACGCGCGCGCAGGCAAGATCGTCAAAGCGGCGCCAACGTCGCACTGGTCGGCTACACCAATGCCGGTAAATCGACGCTGATGCGCGCACTCACCGGCAGCGATGTGCTGGTCGAAGACAAACTCTTCGCCACCCTCGATACGACAGTGCGTGCCCTGCAACCTGAAAGCAAACCGCGCGTGTTGGTCAGCGACACGGTCGGCTTCATCAAAAACCTGCCGCATGGTTTGGTCGCTTCGTTCAAATCCACTCTGGAAGAAGCGCTTGATGCGTCGCTTCTGTTACACGTAATCGATGCCAGTGACCCGGGATTTGAGCGACAACTTGAAGTCACCGATAAAGTGCTGGCCGAGATCGATGCCAAGGATGTGCCGCGCATTCGCGTGTTTAACAAGATTGATCACGTGGGTGATGCGGTGGCGCAAGCTGAATGCGAAACGGCGTTGCGCGCAAAGTACCCGAACTGCATCGTGATGAGCGCACGTCGCGCCGACGACATTTCGACGCTACGTGAAATGGTCATCGAATTTTTTCAGCAAGATATGGTCGAGGCGGAGTTGTTCTTGCCGTGGTCAGCACAACAAATGCGTGGCGAAATTTTCGCGCGTTGTGAAGTGCTGGAAGAGCGTGCCGATGACCAAGGCGCGACGCTACGTGTTCGCGGTGAAGGTGCAGTGGTGGAGCGATTGGTCGCGCAGTTTGCGACTTCGACAGCAAGCGACGCACACTAAGGCGTTCTTCCGTCACCGCAGGCTTGGGTCTAAACTCAGACCACAACACCTAAATATTGGAGGCAATCATGAATAAGCGTTTCTGGCTTTCCACGCTCGTATTTTTTATCGTTGCGATGGGAACGGATTTCTTGTTGCACGCCGTACTGTTGAATGGCGACTACGCCCAACTGCCGAACATCATGCGCTCCGAGGCTGACAGTCAGCAGCACTTCCCCATCATGCTGCTGGCGCACGTTTTCATCGCGATTGCATTTGTCTGGATTTATCAGCGTGGCTGTGAAGACAAGCCTTGGCTGGGGCAGGGGCTGCGTTTTGGCGTGGTCGTGGCCTTCCTTACGGTGATACCGACCTACATGATTTACTACGTGGTTCAGCCGCTTCCCGAAATGTTAGTCATCAAGCAAATCGTGTTTGATTTGATCAGGACAGCGGGCTTGGGTGTCGTCGTTGCTTGGATGTATCGCGTGCGGAGTTGAGGCTGACATTGAGTTTTTTGGCGACGCCAAATCACCCGTTGGTGCTGGCAACACGCCGTAAGCAAGCGCTTGGCAGGAAACAGCTTATGACAAAAAATATCATCACGCTGTTTGCACTAGGTATGTCGGCTGTATTCCTCGTCAGCTGCGCGACGATGACCCCGGAAGAATGCCAGCGAGCCAATTGGCTAGATATCGGCGTGAAAGACGGCTTGAGCGGTGAGCCGATGGCGACGCTCGATGATCGAATCGGCATCTGCGGTAAGGCCGGAATCACGGTCGATACGGGTCCTTATGTGACTGGGCGCGAGCAGGGTTTGCAAACCTATTGCCGCATCGAAAATGCCGTCACGCTGGGCTTGAACGGCTCGTACTACGTGGGTGCCTGCCCGCCGATGATCGATGTGGAATTTCGTCGTCGTTATGAATTGGCCAACGCGGTCTATCAGGCACGCACGGAGCTGGCGAGTATCGCTGCGCGCAGCGATGCGCTGCAGCGACAATTGCACAACATCGGCCGCGATGAGCTTCAGCGAACTATCGATACCGAAAAAGAAGAAGACCGTAAACGCATTCGTAGAGAATTTGATGATCGGCGCAATCGTTTGCGCAATGAATTATTTGAATTAGATCGCAAGGCGCGATATGCGCGCGATTCGGTGCGGGCGGCGGAGACGGCCTTGACGGCTGGCACTAAGCTTGAGTAACAAATTCATTCGACATCGCTGTGAATGATTTGAATCGACGCAATCAAGTTTCCGTCAGTTGGTGCTGGTGACACG
>JANYAW010000234.1 GCA_025361105.1 Rhodocyclaceae bacterium
CGAATCTTGTCCACATTGCGTATCAGTTGATCCTCGCCGAGGAAAGAATCGTGCAAAAAATAATGCGCTTCGAGGCGACCCAGGCCGAGTCCCACCTCTTCGGAAGCGAAGCGAGCGGCGACATCCGGTTGCGGCAGCAGATGCAAACAACTGCCTTCATAACGACTCCAGGTGCGGGCGGCAGCAGTGTAAATTTTGGGGTCGTCGCAAAATAATAATTTCGCGTAAGCCTGCAAGACATTAGCGCGCTCTGCTTCCGGTAGCGGGTCAATCAAGCGCGCGTGTTCTTCGGGGAAAAACCATTTCACGCCGTCAAGAAACCAGTCAATCTCGGCGGGCGTGCACAAGAAAATCCCGCGCAATACAAAGCCGGTGCAGCGCTCGGGATGGGCTTGGCCATAAGCCAGTGCCAGCGTCGAACCCCAGGAGCCGCCGAACACCAGCCATTTTTCGATGTTCAACATTTCGCGGATTTGTTCGATGTCCTGAATCAATAATTGCGTGGTGTTGTTGCGATATTCGCCCCGCGGTGTCGATTTTCCTGCGCCACGTTGGTCGAACAGCACGATGCGATATTGCGCTGGATCGAAAAATTGACGGTGGGTTGGCGACAGTCCGGCACCAGGCCCGCCATGCAGGAAAATTACCGGTATGCCATTTGGGTTGCCGCATTCTTCCCAATACAAATTATGGATTTCATCGACCGCCAAACGGCCGCTGCGGATGGGTTCCAGCGCTGGATACAGTGCGGTATTGGTGGTCATTGCAGTGCGGCTCCTTGATGGGTGGTTGGATAGTGTTCGCCTATCCAGTGTTCAAAATTTCTACACATGGCATCGTCGGATTCGCTGTTGTCAGCCAATATTTGTGCGCCATGTACGATGCGTATCGTCGCATCCAAATTGCTCGTAGTCAGCTTGGGATATTCGCGCGTTGCCGCCATCGCAATTTTGGCTTTGGCTTCCGCCCAGGCTTCGTCTGCGGTTTGGTTGCAACTGTCAGCCAGATATTTGGCGTTGAAGGCTTCACCGGTCAGGCTGACCAGGGTGTCGTTGTGGCTGCGACTGTTGCCGGGTGCCCAATAGTGCTCGGCCAGCTTGGGACCAATCGCCGGATTGTCGGTCAGGTAGCCGTATTCGCGTTCGAAATAGGCACGGGTTTGATACACGGCCATGTTGGCCAGCAGGTAGCCGTGATACGAGGCGGCCGATTCCTGATTCAACAAATGTGGAATCGATAACAAGGGGCGCGGACCGACCGGAATGCCGAGTATGCGTTGCTCGCAAGCGCGTGCGAGGGCGCTTATTTTTTCAGCGGTCAAATCTTCATTGCTGAGTTGATACAGCGCGCGCTCGAAATACGGCACGACCAAAATGCCGCGCTCCGCATAGGCCGCAAAGGCTTGTGTGGTCGCTATGCGCTGTTGAATCAAGGCATCTGGAATCGTCTCACCTGCCGCATTGCGGGCATAGCGCTTGAGCCAATCGGCATCGTCGAGCAAGCTGTCACAAAACATGGATTGTGTTTCGGCATAGGCCATCGAAGTCGGCGGAAATTCCTGCGAGAAACAAGGCGAGTTTTGCGTCACATTGGCAAAATGCGCGGCGTGGCCGCCTTCGTGAAACAGCGTGTTGATCGCCCGCGCGCCACTACCAACCTGATCCGGCTGCGCCTCGGCGGTAAAGTTAATCTGACCGGCGACCCATTTATTTTCCGCGTTAAAAAAACTCGGAATTGGGCCGTGACAAAAACCGTTTTGATATTTGCCTTTGCGCTCCAGCAAATCCAGTTGCAAGGTCGCGCCGCGATACGAAATGCCGAGCCGACGGAAGCTATCTACCCAGCGCTGCAAGCCCTTGGCGAAAGACAGATAGGGATCGAACTGCCTTGTGATGTCGCCGCTGATATGAAAGCGCAGATTCCATGGCTTGATCGCGTACTCCCCATACTGGTGCTTGAGTTGATCGATTCCACGGGTGTTGGCCGCACGCGTGCGGGCTTCAAAGTCATCAAGAATCAGGAACAATTCAGCCGACGACATTTGCTCGTTCTTGCAGACCTTGTATCCAAAATAATCAACAAAGCCTTGCGCGCGGGCGAATGCATTGCGCTGCTTGACGATATCGATAAAGCCATTCGCCAGCACCCATTGTTCCAAACCCATCAAGGCATCGTGTGAACTCTTGCGCGCTGCCTCATCGGGATTAGTGCCGATGTTGGTGCTCAGCATGGTCAGCGTCGCTTCTTCGCTGACACCGGCTTCGCTGATGTGGTGCAGCGCCAAATCCTTGCGCTTGGCAAACAACGCGGATTCCATCTCAATCAAGTCACGCATCAAATCGCGCGCCGCATCACTGTCGATGATGTTGCATTCAAACAGCGCCAGCCAGCCCTGCAAGCCATGCCGCAGGCCAGGCAGGTCTGAATCGCTTGCACCATCAGTGGCGAGCTCCTTGAGCGCCTCGCGCACGCTGGCCAATCGTGCCGGGTCGGAGATGAAGGTCTTGTAAGCCAGTTCAGCACGGGCAAAACCAGCATGGTCATCGGAGCTGGCCATATAGGTGCTCCAAAACAAATCTTCCTTGGCTTTATGGACGGCGAGGTAGTCGTGATTCAGTGAGTCAAACAGTTGGCGAGCGCTATGCATGGGGAATTCCAATGTGGTTTTCGGCAGGCGAAAAGATGATTTTCGCACAGCTGAATTTGTGCTCGGCGTGCGTCGCTATTTGAAACAAGTGAAGTGATTCATGCTGCGCGGGCGGAGGAAAAGCTATGCTCAGTTAGGGAAATGAGCTGCAAAGCTCAGATTGCTGATCATTGACGGCGTGTCAACAGCACCAACTGGTGTGATTTTGAGGCAGGTTTGAAAACTCAAATCCCGAAAGCAAAAACGCGACTTTCGTCGCGTTTTTTACGTCGAGATTTTGTTGAAAATGGGTTTTTCTACAGCTTCAACGTCGAGGCTACGCGGCGACGCGCTTGCGCGTTGTCCGACCAGAGCGACCTGTTAAACCTTGCGTTTCCTGCGCAAAAGCTAGCATGCTCGCCAAAGCCTTGTTGACGGCCTCAGAAGTAGGAAATGCCTTCTGGATTTCGGGTTGTAGTACCACGACATTGCTGCCTTGCATGAAGTGTTTCAGATACTTGCCCCTTGTACCCTTACCAAGCTCATCGCGCTTCAATTCGGGTATGTCTTGGTCAGCCATTTTCATAGATGCTTTTTTCATATCGTGTTGCCTTTCTGGCGCTGATGATTCGTATGCCGTTGCGACGTTCAGTGTGGACTACCACCAAGAGTCGCGACTTGTTGGAAATTCCGTATGTTCGACTTCGCCCTTCAAATTCACTGTGATCGGTGTCAGAAAACGTCAGTGCCTGTCCATCGCCAAAAACGCTTACCGCCTCATCGAACGATACACTGTGTTTCGACAAATTGCTTGCGGCTTTCTGGTCATCCCATTCAAACTTGAACATGCGAAATACCTGAAAGGTTTAACGTGAAGATGACCGGCGCAAAACAACACGCGGCGAAGCCGCCTCCTGCTGTTTTGAGTCTGAGTCCGTTGACATGTTATCCCTTGATCATCCGGGAACGCCTATAGCCAGGTTTCCTGTCGTCCGGTGCGATTGCCAGCAC
>JANYAW010000241.1 GCA_025361105.1 Rhodocyclaceae bacterium
GAATTTCAACTCGCAGGCGGCCAACAAAAGTATGCTGCGCTCAACCGGAGACACGTCTTGCCAGGGGCGGTCAATGAATGCCATAACACTGACTTGCAAGTCAGTGCTATGCGTCAGGGACTCGGTCAGTAGCAGCTTGTAAAAAACTTTGTCGGCATTGTTAAAGCCAGCCACGGTTTCGGCTTGATGATGAATCGCCGTCTCGTCTTGCCCGCCGATTTGTGCTTGATACAAACCTTGCACCAAAAATTCTCGCGCACGGCGGCGCGGCGAGGGCGGTTTTGCGCCACGTGCTCTAGGTGCCGGGTTCAATGCCGATGGCGCACTCATTTCAACACTTTCATCAGGTTCGCCATTTCAACTGCCGCCTGCGCCGCCTCACCACCTTTTTGCACCATCCGCACCCGCGCCTGGTCGTCGTTTTCGGTAGTCAGCACACCGTTGGCAATCGGCACGCCAGTGGCCAATTGGACATCGGTAATGCCGCGCGCCGATTCGTTGGAGACGATTTCAAAATGATAAGTCTCACCGCGAATCACTGCGCCGAGCGCAATCAGGGCATCAAAGCGTCGGCTTTGCGCCATCGTCTGCAGCGCCAATGGAATCTCCAATGCACCCGGCACGGTGCACAATGTCACATCGCTCGCACTAACGCCCAAGCGTGCAAGCTCTGCCCGCGCCCCGGACAACAAACCTTCGCCAATATCGTGATTAAAACGCGCCATCACCACACCGATGCGCAAATTCGCGCCCGACAAACACGGCTCAAACTCGATCCATTTATCCATCATGCCGCCGCGTCTTTCAAAGTTTCAAACCGGTGGTAGCCAGTAATTTCCAGCCCGAACCCAGCCATGCTTGGCATTTTGCGCGGCGAACCCATCAGGCGCATTTTGCCCACGCCAAGCTCACGCAAAATCTGCGCGCCGATGCCGTACAAACGCGGATCCCATTTGAGCGGTCGTTTCTTTTCCTCAGCGCGCAATCCGGCCAACAACTCCTTACCGGTTTCTTGCCGATGAAGCAGCACCACAACACCTGGTCCTTGCGTGATGATGGCGCGCATCGCCTGCGCCAAAGCAATCGTATGTCCCGGTGCAGCGCTATCAAGAAAATCCAGCAGACTGACTGATTCGTGCACGCGAACTAGCGTATCGACATCCGCACGAATCTCACCGCTCGACAACGCCAGGTGCAATTCGCCACTGGTTTGATCGGCAAATGCGCGCAAACGGAATTTCCCCAAAGGGCCGGAGACTTCACGGTCGGCGACGCACTCGACTAATTTTTCATGTTCGGAACGGTAGTGAATCAAGTCACGGATGGTGCCGATTTTTAAGCCGTGCAAAGCCGCGAATTCCAGCAAATCCGGCAGGCGCGCCATGCTGCCGTCGTCTTTCAAAATCTCGCAAATCACACTGGCCGGTTCCAAGCCCGCGAGGCGCGATAAATCGCAACCCGCTTCGGTATGACCCGCGCGCACCAGCACGCCGCCGTTTTGCGCCATCAACGGGAAAATATGGCCGGGCTGCACGATGTCTGACGGACGCGCGCTTTTCGCTACGGCGGCTTGTATTGTGCGCGAACGATCATGCGCAGAAATTCCTGTCGTCACACCTTCTGCGGCCTCGATGGATACTGTAAATGCAGTGCCATGTTGGGCTTTGTTGTCACGCACCATCAGCGGCAAATCAAGTTGGCGGCAACGCACTTCGGAGAGCGTGAGACAGATGAGACCACGCGCATGCTTGGCCATAAAATTTATCGCCTCGGGTGTCACGTGCTCGGCGGCAAGCACCAAGTCGCCTTCGTTCTCGCGATCTTCTTCGTCCACTAAAATCACCATCCGCCCGAGGCGAATGTCAGCAACGATTTCTGAAACGGGGCTGATGTTCATGAGCAGCACTCTTTTGCAAAGCTGGGAAGCCTAATATTCTACGCCGCTGATGCGTTTCGACGAATCTGCGCGAATCCGTGCGACGTCCGCGCTATGGTGGTTTACAATACGGGGGTTCCGCCGAGTTAAACAAGACAACTTGCGTGGCGGAGAAAGTCGAATGGAATGGCCAACGACCGAAAAATAAATTGCGCTAAAGCGTCGCTTGCTCGCAGCCCCAGAGTTGGCCTCGCCGGAACCACGGGGCGGTTTTATTTGGAGCTATTTATGTCAAGCGACTTCCTCTTTACCTCCGAGTCCGTATCTGAAGGCCACCCTGACAAGGTGTCCGACCAGATTTCCGATGCCATTTTGGATGCCGTATTGGCGCAGGATCCGCACTCGCGTGTTGCCGCCGAAACCTTGTGCAATACCGGCCTCGTGGTACTCGCTGGCGAAATCACCACCAACGCGCACGTTGATTACATTCAAGTCGCCCGCGACACCATCAAGCGTATCGGCTACGACAACACCGAATACGGCATTGACTACAAAGGCTGCGCCGTGCTGGTCGCCTATGACAAGCAAAGCAATGACATCGCACAGGGTGTCGATCACGCCAGTGACGATCACCTCAATACCGGTGCCGGCGATCAGGGTTTGATGTTCGGCTACGCCTGCAACGAAACGCCCTCGCTCATGCCGGCGCCGATTTATTACGCGCACCGCTTGGTTGAGCGGCAAGCGCTATTGCGTCGCGATGGCCGTTTGCCTTTCCTGCGCCCCGATGCCAAAAGTCAGGTAACGATGCGCTATGTCGATGGCATACCGCACAGCATCGACACGGTAGTGTTGTCGACGCAGCACAGTCCCGAGCAAAGTGACGGCTTGCACATGAATGCCTCATTTATAGAAGCCGTGATTGAGGAAATTATCAAGCCAGTGTTGCCCAAGGAATGGTTGCAAAACACGCGCTACCTGGTGAATCCAACCGGACGCTTTGTTATCGGCGGACCACAAGGTGACTGTGGTTTGACCGGCCGGAAAATTATTGTCGACACCTACGGCGGTGCTTGCCCACATGGCGGCGGTGCGTTTTCCGGCAAAGACCCAACCAAGGTTGATCGTTCGGCCGCCTATGCCGCACGCTACGTGGCCAAAAATATCGTTGCCGCCGGCATCGCGCGCCAGTGCCAGATTCAAGTCGCTTACGCCATCGGTGTTGCCAAGCCGATGAACATTACGGTTTATACCGAAGGCACTGGCGTCATTCCCGACGAAAAAATCGCCGAGCTAGTTGAACGACATTTCGATCTACGTCCGAAGGGCATTATTCAGATGCTCGATCTGCTGCGTCCAATTTACGAAAAGACGGCGGCCTACGGCCATTTTGGTCGTGACGAACCTGAGTTCACTTGGGAAAACATCGACAAAGCCGCGATCCTTCGCGAAGAAGCCGGGCTTTAATTCACGACCATGCAGGACTTAGCCAAAAACGTTTTAGGCACGGTGTTGCAATCGTGCAGCACTGATCCGATGACGGGATTTTTGCGTAACGGATGCTGCCAAGTTACCGAAGAAGATATCGGTCATCACGGCGTGTGTGTGCGCTTGACGGCAGAATTTTTGACTTTCTCTAAATCGCGCGGCAATGATTTATCGACGCCGCGACCTGAATATCATTTCGACGGCCTTCGCCCGGGTCAACAGTGGTGTCTATGCACCGCGCGCTGGCAAGAAGCCTTCGAGGCCGGTTGCGCGCCACAAGTCGTGTTGGCCGCAACCTCATCTGCCGCGCTGGAAATCGTGCGCTTGCAGGATTTACAAAAGCACGCGGTTGATCATACCGATCAAAAATAATTTGGTTATTTGACAGCGTATTACTAGCACCAACTGACAGAGGAGAAGACCACATGAGCAGCTTTTACGATTTGTCTGCGCAACGCCTCGACGGCAGCGCGCAACCGATGGCCGACTTGAAAGACAAAGTGGTGCTGGTCGTCAACGTCGCCAGCAAATGCGGGTTTACGCCGCAATACACTGGGCTGGAGGCCTTGTGGAAGAAGTATCACGACAAGGGCTTGGTGATTTTGGGTTTCCCGTGCAACCAATTCGGCCACCAGGAACCGGGCAACGCAGAAGAAATCGGCAAGTTTTGCAGCCTGACTTACGAAGTAACTTTCCCGATGTTTGCCAAAGTCGACGTTAATGGCGCGAACACGCATCCGGTCTATAAGCACCTCAAGGCCGGAGCCCCGGGCGTTTTAGGCACGGAAGGCGTCAAATGGAATTTCACCAAATTCCTGGTCGACAAACACGGCAAAGTCGTCGACCGCTTTGCGCCGACGGTGAAACCCGAGGATTTGGAAAAAGATATCGAGCGCTTGCTCAAGGCTTGAAGCATTCAAGCCTTGCAAAACAACATTGCGCTTGAGCGGTACTCAAGCGCAATGTTGTTTTAGCTCGATGCGCCAGGCTTACGCCCAGGGCTAGTCGGCGGAATCAATCCGGCGACGCGGCACAGAATGCCTTCAAATTTTTCGTCGCCGTTAAAGCGCGTCACCGAACATTTGGTAACTTCGCCACGCGCCGAAAGATCGGTGATGGAACGACGGACTTTGGTCAACGGAATGCCCGTTGCCTCGGCAATTTCAGAATCAAGCCGTTGGCCGTATTTTTTGAGATATTGCATGATTTCTTGCATCAGTTTTACCCCGCTGGTATGGACCGAAAAGCCCTTACGCCTACCTGTGTTGCCAGAAGCTACAAGGGCTCGGCTTAGGATTAACCAGCCAAGCCCTTGTATTTGTTGGTTGCGGGGACAGGATTTGAACCTGTGACCTTCGGGTTATGAGCCCGACGAGCTGCCAGACTGCTCCACCCCGCGTCAGAGAGGGGCAATTATCCATCATTTTGCGGCACTGCGTCAACGTTTTTGGCAAATTAGCTATAATCCGCCTTGCTCGAGGGGCGCTGCAAGGTAGGTTTGAACTGATTTCGTACAACACCTCCCCAGGCTTGAGCTTTTTGGAACGGCGCTCACCAACCTGAACCGGGTGCGGTGAGTTTGCATTGCTGCAACACTGCCCCGGTCACAGTTCAAGGAGCTAAGCATGAACGCAGTGACTGAAACCGCAACGCAGACCCCGGATTACGCAATCGCCGATATCGGCTTGGCCGCGTGGGGTCGCAAAGAAATCCGTATCGCAGAAACCGAAATGCCCGGGCTGATGGCAATCCGAGAGGAATTCGCCGCCGCCCAGCCGCTCAAAGGCGCGCGCATTACCGGTTCCTTGCACATGACCATACAAACGGCGGTGTTGATTGAGACGCTGCAAGCCCTGGGTGCTGAAGTGCGCTGGGCGTCGTGCAATATCTATTCGACTCAAGACCAAGCCGCCGCCGCAATCGCTGCGACCGGCACCGCCGTGTACGCCATCAAGGGTGAATCGCTGGAAGACTATTGGGATTACACCCACCGCATTTTTGAATGGGCGGACGGCGGTTTTTCGAACATGATTCTGGATGACGGCGGCGATGCGACTTTGCTTCTGCATTTGGGCGCCAAAGCGGAAAAGAACCTCAGTGCGCTGGGCACCGCAAGTTCGGAAGAAGAACGCATTTTGTTCGCCGCCATCAAGGCCAAAGTTGCCGCCGACCCGACCTGGTATTCCACCCGCCTCGCCAAAATCAAGGGTGTGACCGAGGAAACCACGACCGGTGTGCATCGCTTGTATCAAATGCATGAGCGCGGCGATCTGAAGTTCCCGGCAATCAACGTCAACGACTCGGTGACCAAATCCAAGTTTGATAATTTGTATGGCTGCCGCGAGTCGCTGGTCGACGGCATCAAGCGTGCAACCGACGTGATGATTGCCGGCAAAGTTGCGCTCATCGCGGGCTATGGCGACGTGGGCAAAGGCTCGGCACAAGCCATGCGTGCGCTGTCGGCGCAAGTGTGGGTGACCGAGATTGATCCGATTTGCGCGCTGCAAGCCGCGATGGAAGGTTTCCGTGTGGTGACCATGGAATATGCGGCGGACAAGGCGGATATTTTTGTCACCTGCACCGGCAATTTCCATGTCATTACGCATGCGCACATGGCGGCGATGAAGGATCAAGCTATCGTTTGCAACATCGGCCATTTCGACAATGAAATTGATGTCGCGTCGTTGGAAGAAAAATGCGAATGGGATGAAATCAAACCGCAAGTTGACCACGTGATTTTTCCCGACGGAAAGCGCATCATTTTGTTGGCCAAAGGTCGCTTGGTGAATTTGGGCTGCGGCACCGGTCATCCGAGCTATGTGATGAGTTCCAGCTTCGCCAATCAAACGATTGCGCAGATTGAATTGTTCACCCGCACGGCGCAATATCCGGTGGGCGTTTATGTGTTACCCAAACATTTGGACGAAAAAGTTGCGCGATTGCAATTGAAAAAACTCAACGCGCAATTGTCTGAATTGACCGACCAGCAAGCGGCGTACATTGGTGTGGCAAAGACCGGGCCGTACAAAGCGAACCAGTATCGTTATTGAATTTGTTTCGTAATTCACCAGCGCCGACTCGTCAGTTGGCGCTGGTGACACGCCGTTGAATTGGTCATTTAGGTACAACCATGAGCTTTGAACTTTCTATTGAGTTTTTTCCACCGCAGACTGACGAAGGCATGGCGAAGCTGCGTGCCACGCGTGCGGAATTGGCATGTTTGAATCCTGCGTTTTTTTCCGTGACTTATGGCGCTGGCGGCTCGACCCGCGAACGAACTTTTGCGGCGGTGATGGCGATCAATGACGCGGGTGCGACTGCTGCGCCGCATCTGTCTTGCATCGGTTCAACGCGAGAGGGTATTAGCGCATTGCTCAACGCATATCGCGAAAAAGATATCACGCGCATCGTTGCCTTGCGTGGCGATTTGCCTTCCGGCATGGCCGACGCGGGCGAGTTTCGTTATGCCAATGAGCTAGTCGAATTCATCCGCGCGCAAACCGGCGATTATTTTCACATTGATGTCGCCGCGTATCCCGAATGGCATCCGCAAGCACGCACGCCGCAGGACGATTTGAACAACTTCAAACGCAAGATAGATGCCGGTGCGAACGGCGCAATCACGCAGTATTTTTATTCCATCGAAGCCTTCGAAAATTTTGTCGCCGCTGCACGCAAAGCCGGTATCAATGTGCCTATCGTGCCGGGCATCATGCCGATAGTTGGCTTTGCAAAACTGGCTCGATTTTCCGACGCATGCGGTGCGGAAATCCCGCGCTGGATGCGGAAAAAATTCGAGAGCTATGGCGACGACACCGCCTCAATTCGCGCCTTCGGTTTGGATGTGGTGACTGAGCTTTGTGAGCGCTTGCTAAAAAGCGGCGTACCCGGATTACATTTTTATTGCATGAACCAATCGGCGCTGACGCTGGAAATTTGTCGCCGCCTGAACATTGAGCGCATTGCGCAGACTTGATTTTTCAAGCGCTGAAATGATTACGCTGTTTCGCCTGCTGTCGATATTGCCACTGTGGCTGTTGCAAGCACTCGGCAGCATGTGCGGTTGGCTGGTGTGGTTGATGTCCAAGCGGTATCGGCAGAATTTCAATCGGCACATCGACCAAGCTGGATTGCAATCGGCGCGCAGTCGCGCGATTCGTGAAACCGGCAAAACCATTTTTGAATTGCCAAAAATTTGGCTACGCCCGAATGCCGAAGTGGTTCGCCGCGTGACGTGTGTTTCTGGTTGGGAATTGATTGACAAAGGCGTGGCCGCCCGTCGCGGCATTGTGCTGCTCACGCCACATCTTGGTTGCTTTGAAATCACTGCACAATATTGCGCTTCGCATCGACCAATCACCGTGTTGTATCGACGTGCCAAACAAGCTTGGCTTGCGCCGTTGGTCGAGGCCGGTCGCGGTGCAAATCTCAAGCTCGCGCCGGCTGATTTAAGTGGTGTGCGACGCCTGCTCAAAGCGCTGAAAAATGGCGAGACGATAGGTCTATTACCAGACCAAGCGCCGGGCACTGGGGAGGGTATCTGGGCACCGTTTTTTGGCAGGCCGGCATACACGATGACGCTCGCCGCAAGGCTGGCCGATACTGGCGCAACGGTGTTGATGATTTACGCCGAACGCCTGACATGGGGGTGCGGCTATCACGTTCATGTGCAAGCTTTGTCTGCGCCATTGACCGGCGATCTTGCCGCACGCACGGCACAAATCAATGGCGAAATCGAATCACTGATTCGGGATTGTCCGGGGCAATATTTGTGGGCGTATAACCGCTACAAAGTTCCAGCGGGTGCGGAACCGCCACCTTACAGCGTGCCGCCAGCACCAACTGACGCAACTGCAGACGTACAAACCGGCGAATCCACTTAATCATGTTCGTACGATTTTTCTTGGTCATCATGTGGCTGATTCAATGTCTGCCCATGGCCATCCTCGTGCCATTCGGTCGTGGCCTTGGCACTTTGCTTTATCTGCTGGCGAGAGAACGTCGCCACGTCACGCTGACCAATCTCGGCCTGTGTTTTCCACAAATGAGTGAGGCAGAAAAAGTTGCGCTGGCCAAACAACATTTCGCCGCATTCGGGCGCAGTTTTCTTGAGCGCGGTTTGATGTGGTGGGCATCCGAGGCGCGCCTCAAGCGCGTTATTCGCATTGAAGGCATGGATTATCTGCGCGCCCAAAAAGGCAAGCCGACACTACTATTCTCGCCGCATTTCATGGGTCTCGACATGGCCGGAACCCGCATCATGATGGAGATGGATTGCACCAGTATTTATTCGGTGCAAAAGAACAAAGTGTTCAATGATTTCCTACTTAAAGGGCGCACGCGCTTTGGCAATTCAAAACATTTTTCGCGCCACGAAGGTTTACGCCCCCCGGTGCGTGCAATGCGTCAGGGCATGCCGTTTTTCTATTTGTCGGACTTGGACTACGGCCCGAACGAGGCCATCTTTGTGCCCTTCTTTGCTTTCAACGCAGCAACGATTACCGGTCTTTCACGCTTGGCGCGTATGGGTAATGTCACCGTGATGACGGTCTATGGACGGATGGATGATGATGGCTGGACCACCGTCATCAGCCCGCCGTGGCAGGACTTTCCGGGCGAATCGGTCGAGGCCGACACGCGGCGGATGAATGCCGAGCTTGAAGGCGAAATGATCAGAAATCCGCAGCTGCTGCCGCAATACCTGTGGATGCACAAGCGCTTCAAGACTCGCCCCGAAGGCGAAAAGCGGGTGTATTAGGCAACGATTCCGCGTATCGCTCGCGCCGCGAGGCGCTACCATTAGCACATGAAAATCCGCTTCACCAAAATGCACGGCCTGGGCAACGATTTTGTCGTGCTGGATACGATACGTCAAAATTTCGTGCCGACTGAAGTGCAAGCAAAGCTTCTCGCCGACCGACATTTTGGTGTCGGCTGTGATCAAATTTTATTGGTCGAAAAAGCGCATTCAGCAGATAACGATTTTCGCTATCGCATCTTCAACGCCGATGGTGGCGAAGTCGAGCAATGTGGCAATGGCGCACGCTGCTTTGTGCGTTATGTGCGTGAGCAAGGGCTGACCAAGAAGACCGAGATTCGTGTAGAAATTTCCAACGGAATTATTGTGCTGCGCGAGGAAGCGAATGGCATGGTGACAGTCGATATGGGCCAGCCGCGTTTCGCGCCAGCCGATGTACCGTTCCTGACCGACAGCGATGCGCTGGTGCAACCTTTGCTGGTCGACGGGAAGGAAATTGACATCACCGTGGTTTCGATGGGCAATCCGCATGCCGTACAAATCGTCGCCAATGTCGACACTGCGCCGGTCGCAAAGCTAGGCCCGCTGATTGAAAACAACCGTCGTTTTCCGCGCCGCGTGAATGCCGGATTCATGCAAATTGTGTCGCGCCAACAAATCCGTTTGCGTGTGCATGAGCGTGGTGCAGGTGAGACCATCGCCTGTGGTACCGGTGCTTGCGCGGCCGTAGTGACCGGCATCGCACGCGGCTTGCTTGATACACCAGTCGAAGTCATTACGCGTGGCGGTGCGCTGCAAATCGCATGGACAGCAGGGCGGTCGGTGATGATGACCGGCCCGGCGGTGACGGTTTTTTCGTCTGAAATTGAAATCCCCGAATAACGCGAATACAAAACCAAGAAGGACAAAATATATGACAGCGATGACAGCGGAACAAGTCGCAGGATTTCTGAAAGACCATCCAGAATTTTTTGATCAATATGCCGATTTACTGGCGCTGATTACCATACCCGATCCACATAGCGGACGTGCCATCTCGATCACCGAGCGGCAGCTTTTTACGCTGCGCGAGAAAGTTCGTTCGCTCGAAACCAAGATGAGTGAACTGATTTCTTTCGGCGAAGAGAACGACGCGATTTCTGACAAAGTGCATGCGCTCAGCCTCGCATTGATTTCCGCGCTTGGCGTGGCGGCCGTGACGCGCGCCGTGTACTCGCATCTGGGTGGCGCATTCGCTGTGCCGCATGTCGCGCTACGCATTTGGGATTTGGGCGATGGCAGCGAGGCGAGTGGCGTGGAATTCGATCCAGTCACCGATGCTGCGATGGCTTTTGCCTCGGGGCTGACGCGACCAAGCTGTGGCCTCTCCGGCACACACGAAGCCCTGGCATGGTTTGGCGCAGCCGCGCCGAGCTTACGCTCCTTGGCGCAAGTGCCGCTGCATCACGCCAGTGGCACCTGCTTTGGTTTGCTGGTGATGGGTAGTGAAGATCAGCATCGTTTTTATCCCGAACTGGGTACGCTCTACATCGAGCGCATCGGCGCGATGGTGTCGAACGCGCTGTTGCGGGTGATGCTCTAGCGCAGTTTCGTCATGGACAGCATCAGCCAATTTCTTGCTGAACTCGCCGTCCAACGTCGCGCCAGTGTGCATACACTTTCGGCATATCGACGCGATCTCAATCATCTTGGCAAAGTCGCGAGCGACGCAAATCCCGACAGCCTGAACGCGGCACAATTGCAGCGCGCGTTGATGCAAATGCACGGCCGAAATCTTGCCCCGCGTTCGATTGCGCGCACGCTTTCCGCGTGGCGAAGTTATTACGCGTGGTTGACCAGAAATGGAAAGATAGCCGTCAATCCGGCACTGACTTTGCGCGCGCCGCGTCGCCCACATTTGTTGCCCAAAGCGCTCGGCGTCGATCAAGCGGCAAGCTTGCTTGATGCGCCACGCGCACTCAACACTAACGCTCCGCTGGCATTGCGCGACACCGCGATGTTTGAACTTTTATATTCCTCGGGTCTGCGCCTCGCCGAATTAGTCAGCCTCGATTGGCCCGGCGGACTCGATCTGGAAACCGGCGAAGTCACTGTCACCGGCAAGCGCAACAAAACCCGCATCGTGCCGGTTGGCGAGCGCGCACAAGCAGCGCTGATTGCGTGGATAGATGCGCGGGCGACGATGATTAAAGCCAACGAAACAGCACTTTTCGTCAGCCAGCGCGGCACACGGCTCACCCCTCGTCAAGTGCAAACCCGCCTCGCGCAATGGTCGCAGCAATCGGGTCTGGGCATGCACGTGCACCCGCACATGCTGCGTCATTCATTCGCCTCGCACGTGCTGCAATCTTCGGGCGACTTGCGCGCCGTGCAAGATATGCTCGGACATGCCAGTATCGCGGCAACGCAGGTTTATACGCACTTGGATTTTCAGCATCTGGCGAAGATTTACGACGCCGCACATCCGCGTGCGAGGAAAACGTAAATGCGAATTTCGCCAGTTGGTGCTGGTGACACGCTGTTGCGTTACACCGTCAACATTTGCATGCGGTCATTACCATGACCGCCATCCTCAAACTCCTCCCCGGCAAAGACAAAACAATCAAAGCTCGTCATCCGTGGATTTTCGCGGGCGCGGTGGGCGAGTTGATTGGCCGCGCCAAGCCCGGCGACACCGTCGATGTGGTTGCCGCGAATGGCCGACCGCTGGCGCGCGCAGCGTTCAGCCCCGAATCGCAAATCCGTGCGCGTGTGTGGACTTTTGACGTAAACGAAACTATCGACCACGCGTTTTTCAAACGCCGCATCGGTGCTGCCATCGCACGACGCGAAGCATTGCCGGAACTGCGCGGGCAACAAGGATTGCGCTTAATCCACGCCGAATCCGATGGCCTACCCGGCATCACGGCGGATCGTTATGGCGATACCGTCGTCGTCGCACTGACCAGCGCCGGCGCAGAAAAGTGGCGCGATGCGATTGTCGACACTATCTACAAAACTACCAGTTGCGCGCGCATTTACGAACGTTCAGATGCCAGCGCGCGCAGCCGCGAAGGACTCGCACCCGTGGTCGGCTGGCGCGTCGGCGAAGCATCGACCGATGACTTGGTCATCACCGAAAACGGCGTAAAAATGAGCGTCGATATCATCGCCGGACACAAGACCGGCTTCTATCTCGATCAACGCGACAACCGTCGCCGTGTCGGCGAACTCTCTGCCAACAAACGGGTACTCAATTGCTTTTGCTACACCGGCGGATTTTCCCTGCAAGCCTTGGAGGGCGGGGCGAGCGAAGTGATCTCCGTCGATAGTTCCGGCCCAGCGCTAGCTACTGCGCAGCGCAATCTGGCGCTGAATCCCCAGCTCGATGCTACCTGCGCAATCTGGCATGAAGCCGATGTTTTTGCTGACCTGCGCGCACGTCATAGCGCGAATGAAAAATTCGACCTCATCGTCCTTGATCCGCCAAAATTCGCCCCCTCCGCCGCTCACGCAGATCGCGCCGCACGCGCCTACAAAGACATCAACCTGCAAGCCATGAAATGTCTGAATCCGGGCGGCATGCTGATGACCTACTCCTGCTCCGGCGGCATCACGGTTGCACATTTTCAGCAAATCATCACCGATGCAGCGACCGATGCCGCGCGCACCGTACGCATCTTGCACCGAGTGCAAGGCGCCGCCGATCATCCGGTGGATGTGGCGTTTCCGGAAGGCGAATATCTCAAGGGATTGTTGTTGCAGGTGGATTGAAACTCGACCGGTGGATCGTCCGCTCAGTTCAGCGCTTTACGCAAATCGTGATCCTTGACGACGCGAAATCAGCGATTGACGCTTACAGAGGGCGTCAGCCATACTTCACCAAGACGGTTGGATTTCCTATCCTTGAAAGGTGCTGTTTTATACCGTATCTGGACGATTAGGGAGTCAGTAACTGCTAATTGCTGGGAGGGCTGGCACTATTTGCCCAATACCCAAATTTATTCAGGAGATTTTATGACAACGTATATAGAACTTGCGCCGAGTTTGCAGACCGGCGACGTGATTTTGTTTCAGGGTTTTGACCTGTCGGGATTTTTGATTGAACAGTTGGAATCTGATTTAAGTCTCCCCTTGTTTTCGCATGTTGGCATTGTCTTCCGATTGCCGGGTGGCAATTCACCATCGGGGTTGTACCTATGGCAGGCAGCGCCTCCTGCCACTCCGGGTAATGATACGAATTTTGGCCCTGACTACATTAAAGGTGTCGTCGCCGACGGCTGCGAACTCGTTTCGCTAGATAACGTCATGGCTTGGGCGGCAGCACAGTCAGCGAAAGGACCTTCCACCTCGTTCCTTTTGGCGGCACGGCATTTGACCCCAGCAATTGCTGCGGATGATGCATCTTCGATGATGAATTGCGCCCGCTTTTTGGTCGGCAGAGCTTTTTCTTATCCTGTCGGCGATGGCATGATGGCTGACTATTTCGAGGGATCTTCTTTAAATAAACAGTCGCCGAATACCACGTTTTTTTGTAGCAAATTGGCAAGTACAACCTATCAGGCCTGCGGCATTCTGCCGCCGAGCCCTGTGCCGAATGTCATCGCCGAGCCGACGATGATTACCAACAATGTCCTTCCCGGTGACTTTGGTCAGGGCGGCAATCGATTACAGTTCCTCAAGGGTTATTCTCTTGGCGATCAAATCGCGTTTACTCCGAATTAATCTCAGCACATTCTAAGTTTACCGCCCTGCGATTTTGAAGGGATGCATTGCCGATGGCTGAGCTGACTGTTTTGCGAAGGAAAGCGACCTTGGTCAGTGCCGATGCTGCCGGCTATTCACGTCTGATGGCCGCCGACGACATTGCTACGATTCAGGACATCACGCGCCACCGTGAAGGTGCTGATCAGATCGCACAACAGCACGGTGGCCGGCTGGTCGATTCCCCAGGCGACAATCTGCTGTTCGAGTTCGACCACCCGAACCAGGCGCTGCACGCCGCGCTGGCTTTTCAGGCCGCTGTGCAAACCACCAACGAGAAACTGCCGAGCGAACAGCGCATGCTCTTTCGGATTGGCATCGACAGCGGCGAGGTAGTGGTCGACGGCGGTCGTATCTATGGCAGCGGTATAAATATCGCCGCCCGCCTCGAACGCCTGGCGCGACCCGGCGGCATTTGCATCTCCAGCAGAGCGAGCGAAGGACTCAGCGATCCACCGGCACTTGAGGACATCGGCGAACAGCGCGTGAAGAATATTCCCGAGCCGGTGCATGCCTACTTTGTCAGCGTGCCCGGCGAAATTGCAGCGGTGCCGCGTGACATCGTGGGTACGCGGCCGACCATCGCCGTACTGCCGTTTGACAATCTCACCGGCGACCCGGAACAGGACTATCTCGTCGACGGCCTGTGCGAGGATTTGCTGACCTCGCTGGCGGTCGCACGCCAGTTCAGGGTTATCGCACGCAGTTCGGCGTTCAGCTACAAAGGCCTGCCGCTCGACATCAAACAAATCGGGCAGGAGCTTGGCGCCAGTTATCTGGTGGTCGGCAGTGTGCGCAAGAGCGGCACCAGAGTACGCATTGCTGCGCAGCTGCTTGATCCACTCAGTGGCCATCAAGTGTGGGCCGATCGCTGGGACGCCGACTTCGCCGATATCTTCGAAGCCCAGACCGAAATCGCACAAGCCATCAGCGTAGTGCTGCGACCAGAGCTGCTCAAGGTCGAATCCGAGCGCGCGTTGCGACAAGCACCCGCGGATATGGGCGCGTGGGACTTCGCGTTGCGTGGGCTTTGGCATCTCCACACACTACGCAGCGAGGGCAACAAGACGGCCATCGCTCTGCTGGAACGCGCGATTGCGCTGGACCCGACCTCTGCCTTCGCACACGCGCTGCTGGCACAGGCACACTACTTGGCCATCGAGCATCAATGGACCAGCGATCAAGCGCAGTCGCTGGCCAAGCTGATCGCGCATGCTGACCTGGCGGTCGAATGTGACCCCGATGAGGCCAGCGGCCACCTGTTCCGTGGGCTGGCATTCGCGTCACTGGGTCGCCCCGATCGGGCGCTGGCTCCGCTGCATCGTGCAGTTGAACTCCACCCGAGCCTGCCAGTTGCGCAATCGCTGTTGGGGCAGATCCTCGGTATCCTCGGGCGTACCGATGAGGGTCTACTGCACATCAATCGGGCGATCGCACTCAGCCCGCGTGATCCCAACCTTTGGTCTTTCCACGGTGGCATTGGCGTCGTCAATTTTATTGCCGAGCGCTACCCGGAAGCGCGCAACGCACTGGAGCACAGCCTGGCGATTTTTCCGGACGCTGGTCCTTCGCTGTGTTTTCTGGCAGCCACGCTGGCGCTGCAGGGCGATTTGTCTGCCGCTGCGGAAGCGCTGCAAGAACTGCGGCACGTGTGGCCGACAGCCACCGCACAAACGTTGAGCACCACCGGTGCCGTAGTGCCGCCAGCTGCGAAGGTGCGCTTCTTTGAAGGCCTGCGGCTAGCCGGCTTCAAGTCCGACCCAGTGCCCCCGCAATAACGGAAAGCTTGCATCCGGCTTTTGTGTGGGTCGATTCAGCGGGAAATAGTTTCGATCCGCTGCAGTGAAACCTCACCGCAATCCATTACAGATGACGCGACCGATGCCGCGCGCACCGTACGCATCTTGCACCGAGTGCAAGGCGCCGCCGATCATCCGGTGGATGTGGCGTTTCCGGAAGGCGAATATCTCAAGGGATTGTTGTTGCAGGTTGAGTAGTTGAAGAGACCGGAGACACGCCAATCAAGCCACACTATCTGTCATTCCCGCGAAGTCGGGAATCCAGAAGCCCAATCTACTCACTACATTGCAGCGTGCCAGAGATATTCCTTGCACCCTTCCACTGCGCTAAGG
>JANYAW010000288.1 GCA_025361105.1 Rhodocyclaceae bacterium
CGAAGATCTGTTGCTGCGACCGGATTTTTACCGCGCCTGCGCGCGCGAACTCGCGGCGCTGGCACTGCGCCTGCCGCTGCCGACCATCGTCGGTCACCCCTTGGCGGTCGATGACAAACATTACAACGCCGCATCGCTGATTGACGGCGGCAGGATCAAGACCACCTGTCGCAAGACCAGGCTGCCGAATTACCAGGTTTTCGACGAGCAGCGATATTTTGATTGTGGTGAGCGCAGCACGGTGGTGGACATCAAAGGTGTTCGCGTCGGCATAGCGATCTGTGAAGATATTTGGCATCCCGGCGTGGCCGAAGCAGCGCGTGCGGCAGGCGCCGAGTTGCTGTTGAGCTTGAACGCATCACCGCTGCATTTGAACAAACAGGGCATGCGTTACGAAGTGGTGCGCACTCGCGCGATGGCGACCAAAATGCCTGTGGTGTTTGCCAATCTGGTTGGCGGGCAGGACGAATTGATTTTTGATGGTGCCTCGTTTGCGATCAATGCCGAGGGGCAATTGACCCATCAATTGCCGGCGTTTGAGGAAGCACTTGGGCTGCTGGAATTTGACGATGGACACCTCGTTCCGGGTGAGATTGTGCCGGGCTTGTCCGATGAGGCCGAGGTCTACGCCGCCTTGCAACTCGGGGTACGTGACTACATCGGCAAGAACGGTTTCCCCGGGGTCATCATTGGCCTCTCGGGCGGCATGGATTCGGCGTTGACGCTGGCGATTGCTGCCGACGCGCTGGGCAGTGACAAAGTGCGTGCGGTGATGATGCCCTCTCCCTACACCGCGCAAATGAGTCTCGACGACTCGCGTGAAATGGTGCAGCGACTGGGTGTCCAATACGACGAGATTCCGATTGGTTCCTTAATGGAACAATACGGCGTGTCGCTGGCACCAACGCTCAATGCGCTTGGCCCCAAGCCCGCATGGGATACCACGGATGAAAATCTGCAAGCGCGGATACGCGGCATGCTGTTGATGGCTTTGTCGAATCGGACCGGACGCATCGTGTTGACCACCGGCAACAAGAGCGAAATGGCGGTCGGCTATGCAACGCTTTACGGCGACATGGCGGGCGGCTTTGCAGTGATCAAGGATGTGGTCAAGACCTTTGTCTATCGACTCGCGCACTACCGCAATTCAGTCTCGGAAGTCATCCCGCAAAACATCATCACGCGTCCGCCTTCGGCTGAATTGAAGCCCGGCCAAACTGACCAGGACAGCCTGCCCGCCTATGAAGTGCTCGATGCGATTATCGAAGCGTATATGGAACTGGATGAATCGCCGCGCCAGATTATTGCGCGTGGCTATGCGGCGGAAGACGTCAGGAAAGTGGTCGGCATGCTGAAAAAAAACGAATACAAACGCCGTCAGTCACCAGTCGGAATTCGCGTCAGTCAACGTGGCTTCGGCAAGGACTGGCGCTATCCGATAACATCGAGCTACTTGGATGAATTTTGAATTCCGGAGCTAGTCCGGATTGGCGAGCGAAAAAGCGGAGGCAATAAAAAGTGAAGAAAATCGAAGCGGTGATCAAGCCTTTCAAGCTGGACGAAGTGCGCGAAGCCTTATCCGAGGTCGGCGTTACCGGCCTGACCGTGACCGAAGTCAAGGGCTTCGGCCGCCAAAAAGGCCACACCGAACTGTATCGCGGCGCCGAATACGTGGTCGATTTTCTGCCCAAAATAAAAATCGAAGTAGTAGTCGCCGACGCGACCGTCGACCCCGCCATCGAAGCCATCGTCAAAGCCGCCCGCACGGGAAAAATCGGTGACGGCAAAATCTTTGTCAGCTCGGTCGAACAAGTCGTGCGCATTCGTACCGGCGAGACCGACGAGGCGGCGGTATAGGGCTCTCTAGCCTCGGCACAGTGCGCCTCAGCCTAGTTTCTCGCTATCGCCAGAAACGCCCTTGGTAATCTGTCGATCATCTGCATAGTGCCGCGCGACGAAAAAGTAGGCGATTGCCGAAAGGAACCCGGTCAGCGGCACGAAACGCAGCGCCATGCCGTGACCGAAGCTGTCAGCGATCAGGTCGATTTGACCGATGACAGCCGTCGTCAGGCGCTAGCTCAGAACATCCCCTTCAGCGACAGCATATAGCTGCGCGGTGCCTGCCATTGATATTGGTCGAGCGACACGATGGAGCCCGGCGCAATTGAGGTCACTTTCTGGCTGTCGGCCAAGTTGTACACGCTGAATTGCAGCTTGAGCTTTTTCAGCACTTGACCAACATCGCTGGCGCAAATGCGGGCGCACCGGTCAGGTCATTGCGATAGCGCGCATCGAAGCGCGAGAGATCAAGCGCATGGTCAATCAAATGGCACAGCGCATGTTCAAAAGTGCCGGGCAAAAGCTGTCGCCGTAAATCCACCGGAATGAATTTCGGACTGGTGTCGATGTGCTTGTAACGCACCATGTTTCGTGTCCTTGATGGTGATACTGCTTGGACACTTGTTATTCGATTTGGTTCACCGCAGAATGCGCTTTATGAAAATAGTTTTTCTACAGCTTCGTTGGGGCTAGGAGACCACCAATGACCGAACCTCCGAGCATGATTGGGAAACTCTCAGTTCAGTACAGTCACCACCCTGCGATCAAGGCGCTTCTGAAACTTATTCCGGGCTGGAGCGCGGCAGACACCTTGCTCCAGAAGCGAGCCGACGAAATCAAGAGTGACCGGCTCAAGGTGTTCTTTGACGAGTTGGCACAGGGGAAGCATGAGCTAACTGATGACCTCATCCAGTCCGATAGTTTCCTCCACGCATATTTCTGTACCTTGCGTGCGGCAATGAACTGCCGGCAACACGAAAAGATTCAGAACTTCGCACGATTGCTCGACTCGTCGCTTGATTCATCGCTACATGTCAGCGATGACGAACATGAAGAACTCCTCGCGCTCCTTGAAGAGATTTCCTTGCGTGAATTCGCCATTCTTCGCGATCTAAGAAACCGAGAGCTTGCCAACCCTCGTCAAAAGGGTGAAAACGAGTTGCAGCATGCATGGCGCTACTGGAAGGACTTTAGAACGGCCACCGTCGAAACCTATGGCGTTCCAGACGAATCGTTTAACGCGTTTATGGCTAGGCTTGAACGTACAGGGCTGTATCTCAGGATAACTGGCGGCTACCTCGATTACTCCGGAGACATCGGCACAACAACTCCACTGCTCGCCCGAGTGATCGCTTTAGTAAATGAAACCTAGCCCCAACCCGGCAGTCGAGCGGACCATCGCGAGAAACCCCGCAGGTCCGCTTACCTCTACATTCGACCTCACGGCCAACCGAATGACCTGAGCCTTATCCGGCAACGCCAGCTGATTGCTGCGGCTGGGTCATTGCCTTAGCGCGGAGTCCAATGCATCGACCGCGGCGGCCCAGTCGGCATCGTGAAGCACCGCTTCACACAGGAACTGTGCTTGCGGAGCGGTCCAGAAGGGCGCATCGGTCAAGCGTATGCCGGTCGCCAGCGGTGTGTTGCGAGTGATGAACGCAGCAATTGCTATCGGGTCACTGGCTAGACCCAATTGTTGAAACAGTTCCTTGAATTGATGGCTGAAGGTTTCCATGATTGTCTTGACGGCGTATCGTCAGCACCAACTGGTGGATTCGCTGCCTATCCCGCCAATCCCAGGCTGTCGAGATAGCGTTCCGCATCCAAGGCGGCCATACAGCCGGTGCCGGCACTGGTGACTGCTTGGCGGTAGATGTGATCCTGCACATCGCCTGCTGCGAAAACGCCAGAGATTGAGGTCGCCGTTGCGTCGCCCTGGTTGCCCGATTTGGTGATGATGTAGCCGCCTTCCATGGCCAATTGTCCGGCGAAAATATCGGTGTTGGGTTTATGCCCGATGGCGATGAACACGCCTTGCAGGGCGACATCCTCGACAGCGCCGGTTTGCGCGTGTTTGATGCGCATGCCGGTCACGCCGGTCTTGTCACCCAGCACTTCGTCCAGCGTGGTGTTCCATTTGATGTCAACCTTGCCGGCTTTTTGACGCTCGAATAATTTGTCTTGCAGGATTTTCTCGCCACGGAATTTGTCGCGCCTGTGCACCACTGTCACTTTACTGGCAATGTTGGACAGATACAGCGCTTCCTCGACCGCGGTGTTGCCGCCGCCGATCACCGCGACAGGCTGATTTTTGTAAAAGGATCCGTCGCAAGTTGCGCAGGCCGACACGCCCTTGCCAGCGAAAGTTTCTTCGGAGGGAATGCCGAGATATTGCGCCGATGCACCGGTCGCAATAATCAGCGCGTCGCAGGTGTATTCGCTATTGTCGCCCACCAGACGGATGGGTTTTCCTTGCAGGTGCGCGGTGTGTATGTGATCAAAAACCATCTCGGTTTCAAAGCGGGTGGCATGCTTTTCAAATCGCATCATCAAATCCGGCCCTTGTACGCCGTCAGCGTCGGCTGGCCAATTGTCCACATCCGTGGTGGTCATCAACTGCCCGCCCTGGGCGATGCCGGTGATCAGCACCGGTTTGAGATTGGCGCGCGCGGCATAAACGGCGGCGCTATATCCGGCCGGGCCGGAACCAAGTATCAACAGACGGATGTGACGCGAAGGGGTAGGCATGATGCGTTTCCATTTGAGGTGGTGGTGCGGGAAATTATACGGTGGGGGCGATTTGCCAGAAAAAAAGAGCGGAGTAAGCGCACGAAGCTTGGGTTGTTCGACGCGTAAACGCGTCACGGAATCGGGATAATTCGACGAACCCCGTATGCTGACGAACCTACGTTGGAACAAACACCATGAATGCCACCGTTTTTACTCGCACACCCAAGCCGCCAGCCAAGGCACTGCCCGACAAAATTGCGCTGTTAATGCATGAGGCGCGCTGGTTGCTGGTCGGCGCCTTTGGCCTTTATTTGAGCTTGGTGCTGTGGGGCTTTGATCGCGCCGATACGGGCTGGTCGCACGTCTCGGCGACTTCCGTGGTGGTCAATCCGGGTGGCCGTGCCGGCGCATGGCTGGCGGATCTGTTGCTGTATTTGTTTGGTCTTTCCGCATGGGGATTTGTCGCGCTGGCCGCGTTTCTGATTTTGTGGGGCTATCACCGCGTGACGCGTATTTTTGGTGGCGATCAACGACCATTGATCATCGCGCTCAGCGGATTTTTAGTATGCTTCGTCGCCGCTTGTGGTTTGGAGGCGATGCGTTTTTGGAGCATCAAAGTTGCCCTACCTCTGCAACCCGGCGGCATGCTTGGTGTCGAGGTCGGCGGTTTCGTCACTCAGATGTTGGGATTTACCGGCGGCACTTTGATTTTGATTGGCGTGTTCATGGCGGGTCTAAGTTTATTCACTGGCCTGTCATGGATGCGCTTGAGCGAGGGTGTCGGCGCGCTGCTCGAAGCCTCATGGATAGGCATTGGCGTGTTGTGGGAGCGCTGGCAGGATAGACGTATCGGCAAGCAGGTTGCCGGTGCGCGTGAAGTCGCGGTCGAGTCGGTGCGGCGCAAGATTGAAGAGCATCCCGAGCCGCTGCGCATCGAGCCAGTTGAGATCGACATTCCGGCTGCGCCCAAGGCAATTGCGCGCGCCGACAAAGAACGCCAACAACCTTTGTTCTACACACCCGATGCGATTGGCGGCGCGCTACCACCGCTGCATTTGTTGGCGGTGCCGACACACAATCCCGACGACTTACCGGCCATAGAAACGCTGGAATTTACTTCGCGCCTGATCGAGCGGAAGTTGGCGGACTTCAACGTGGTGGTCAAAGTTTTATCGGCCTATCCGGGGCCGGTGGTGACACGTTACGAAATCGAACCGGCAGTCGGCATCAAGGGCAGTCAGATCGTTGGCCTCGCCAAGGATTTATCGCGCGCACTGTCTTTGGTATCGATACGCGTGGTCGAAACTGTGCCGGGCAAATCCTGCATGGCATTGGAGTTGCCGAATCCCAAACGGCAAATCGTCCGTTTGTCCGAAATCATCGGCTCGAAGGCTTATCACGGCATGCATTCACCGCTCTCGGTCGCGCTGGGCAAAGATATCGGTGGTCAGCCCATCGTGGTCGATCTGGCCAAAATGCCGCATCTGCTGGTGGCGGGCACCACCGGTTCGGGAAAATCAGTCGGCGTGAATGCGATGATTTTGTCGCTGGTTTATAAGTCCGAGCCACGCGATGTACGCATGATCATGGTCGATCCCAAGATGTTGGAATTGTCGATTTACGAAGGCATCCCGCATCTGCTCGCGCCGGTGGTCACTGACATGACCAAGGCGGCCAATGCGCTGAATTGGTGTGTCGGCGAAATGGAGCGGCGCTACAAACTAATGTCGATGCTGGGCGTGCGCAACCTCGGTGGTTACAACAGCAAAATCAACGAAGCAGCCAAACTCGGCGAGACAATTCCGAATCCAATGTCGATGACCACTAGCGATGCGCCGGGTGTGGAAAGCGACATAGTCCCCGAGCCACTCACCACCATGCCGCACATCGTTGTGGTCATCGACGAGCTGGCGGATTTGATGATGGTAGTCGGCAAGAAAGTCGAAGAGCTGATCGCGCGGCTGGCGCAAAAGGCTCGTGCCGCCGGCATACATCTGATATTGGCCACGCAGCGTCCCAGTGTGGACGTGATTACCGGCCTGATCAAAGCCAACATTCCTACCCGCATCGCATTTCAAGTCTCAAGCAAAATCGATTCGCGCACCATCCTCGATCAGATGGGCGCAGAAGCTTTGCTGGGGCAGGGCGACATGCTCTATCTCGCCCCGGGAACCGGGTTGCCGGTGCGCGTGCACGGCGCGTTTGTTGCCGATGAAGAAGTGCACGCTGTGGTCGATCATCTCAAGAAAATCGGTCCGCCGGAATACATCGACGGAATTCTTTCCTCGTCGGGTGATGACCTGGGTGATGGCGCCGAAGGCATGTCGAATGGCGCTTCGTCAGACGCCGAGAGTGATGCCATGTATGACCAGGCGGTCGAGATTGTGTTGAAGAATCGTCGCCCATCGATTTCGCTGGTGCAAAGACATTTGCGTATCGGCTACAACCGTGCCGCCAGAATGATAGAGGCGATGGAAAAGGCCGGGCTGGTGTCGGCAGCGAATGCGACGGGTGGAAGAGAGTTGTTGGGGCCACATCGGGGCGAGTAGCTCAACGATATCAGTTGGTGCTGGTAATACGCCGTCACTACACCAACTCAGACTTGATCGAAAATAAAACAGGTAGTCGAAGCGTGCGCGTACAGCTTGCCGTCAGGACCGACCAGTTTGCCGTCGGCTGTCGCCATGCGGTTGCCTATGTGGATGACATTGCCTTCGGCGCGCACCAGCCGCACTTTTTCGGTGACCGGGCGCACATAGTTGATTTTCAGTTCGGCCGTTGTATAGGCCTTACCGGCCGGCAGCGCGCTGTGCACGGCGCAGCCCACGACTGAATCCAGCATGGTCGCAATCCAGCCCCCATGCACGCTGCCCAGCGGGTTGTAGTGCCGTAGTTGCGGGCGACCTTGGAATACGGCGCGGCCGTGCTGCATTTCCAGCGGAATGATGTCCATTGTTTCTGAAATCGGCGGATAGGGTAGTTCGCCACTGAAGATAGCGTCGAAAACCTCCAATCCGGTTTTCCCCAACACCTGCTCGGGCCGTGCCACACCGGGGCGGGACAGGCGAGCCCGCACTGCGGCTTCTTGTTCCTGCCACTGCGCCAGCGTATTCGCCATAACGTCTTGTGTCGTTACCAAAGTTTTTCCTTCCAATAACAGTGATTCTGAAAACATGATTATTTCTCCTAGACACTTGCAATTACAATAATTGTATATACAATAGTAGGCATGGGTCAAGAAAAAAAATCTGCTAGCTCAAAAACCGCTGCGGTGCGAACCGATCTGCAACCGCTGGGCTGTACCAATTTCAAACTGCGCCAACTGACTCGTCGGGTCAGTCAGCACTACGACCAGACCATGGCGCCGTCGGGCTTGAAGACCACCCAATATTCACTGCTCAGCCACGTCATCCGGCTCGGGCCGGTGCGCCCCGGTGAGCTTGCACGGGCGATGGAAATGGATGCTTCGACCTTGACGCGCAACCTGCAACCGCTGGTTGCTCAGGGCTGGGTCACTATCGGCCCCGGTTCTGATGAACGTTCGCGTTGCGTCACGATTACCAACGCTGGTCGTGCCAAACGCAGTGATGCGCAACGCATCTGGAAGCAGGCACAAACGGCGCTCAATCAACGCCTGGGCAAGGATCGCGTGCTGGCCATGCATGCGCTGCTGGAAGACTGCCTGACACTCATGAACGAAACAGCGGAGCACCAGGATGAATCAGCCTGAGGTCAAATCACCCGCCGCACATCACTACACCACCGGCATGGTTCTGCTCGCCGCAGCAGGTACTTTTGCGTTGACCATGGGCGCGCGCCAATCCATGGGCCTGTTTCTTTTCAATCTGAATACCTCGACTGGTCTCGGAATCGCCAGCATCAGTCTGGCGTTTGCTATTGGTCAGTTATGGTGGGGGCTGGTGCAACCCTTCGCCGGCATCGTCGCCGATCGCGTCGGCGCAGGGCGAGTGATTGTCACTGGCATTCTGATGGTGTCGGCCGGCACCGTGCTGATACCGTATATGACGACCACCCTGGGTCTGATCTTTGCCATCGGTGTGCTCGCTGCGGGTGGCGCCGGCATGGCCGGGCCTTCGGTGATGATGGCGGCGACAACACGCTTGATTCCGGCGGAGAAACGCGGCATGGCCACCGCAATCGTCAACGCCGGCGGATCCTTTGGCCAGTTCCTCTTTGCGCCTCTGGCTGCCGGCGTCACGGCACTGGCCGGTTGGGTGGTCGCCATGCAAACCCTGGGTGTACTGACCTTGTTGGCGCTACCGGCGGCCTGGATATTGCGCGGCAATTCACGCCAGCTTGCCGCCACCAGCAATGCCACTGCCGGCAGCCAAGCAGGAAACGAAACCCAAAACGAAACGACAGGCCAGGCAGTTCGTCGCGCACTGGCCGACCCAAGCTATCGCATGCTTTGCGCCGGCTTTTTTGTTTGTGGTTTTCACGTTGCCTTCATCGCGACGCATCTGCCCGGCGTGGTCGATTCTTGTGGTCTGCCACCGGCAGTGGGTGCCTGGGCGCTGGGTGTGGTTGGGCTGTTCAATATTGTCGGCAGCCTGGGTATGGGTTGGCTATTGTCATGGCGCGGCGGCCTGTGGCGCATGAAATCCCTGCTCTCGCTAGTGTATGCGGCGCGCGGGATTGCGGTGGTGATTTTCCTGCTGTCACCGAAAACCGAGGCAGTATTTTTGATATTTGCTTCCGTGATCGGTCTCACCTATCTCTCCACCGTTCCGCCGACCGCCGGTCTGGTGGCCAAATTTTTCGGGCCGGCCAATATGGCGACGCTGTTCGGTGTGGTCATGCTGGCGCATCAACTCGGCGCCTTTCTCGGCGCCTATCTAGGCGGCAAGGCTTTTGAGTGGACGGGTAGTTACAACTGGATGTGGTACGCCGACATCATGCTGGCGGTAGGCGCGGCACTGATACATTTGCCGATACGTGAAGCCCTGCCGCAAAGACTGGCTAGCGCCGCGCAGCTAGGATGAACTGAAATGTTTGTCCAAAGCGATTCGGTGCAAAACTGATTTTGCGGAGTCTTTGCTGACCAGTTGGTGCTGGTGACACGCCGTTAGTTCATCCTCGGCGATAATGCTGCGATGCGAAAATTCTTTCTGGCCGTTTGCTTGCTTCCCCTTACTGCCTTGGCTGGCGGTATTGATCAACTTCATCGTTTTCTGGCGTCGACCACCAGCGCCACAGGCGGATTTGAGCAAATCGTCTTGAGCGCCTCGGGGAAGAAACCGAAAAAATCTTCGGGGATGTTTGCCATGCAGCGCCCCGGCAAATTCCGCTGGACTTACGAAAAGCCGTATCGGCAATTGCTGGTGAGCGACGGCGTGAAGCTGTGGAGTTTTGATCCTGAACTAAATCAGGTTGCGGTGAGCAAGCTCGGCGCGGCGTTTGGCGGCAGTCCGGCGGCGTTGTTGGCCGGACGGGACCTGGAACAAAACTTTGAGCTGGTCGATTTGCCTGCGAATGCCGCGAACAACGGCATTGACTATGTCGAGGCGAAACCGAAAAGTGCTGATGCGAGTTTCGAACGTATGAGCCTGGGCTTTGTCGATGGCGTGCCGGTGAAGATGGAAGTGCACGACAAGTTCGGCCAAATTACCCAGATTGCATTCAGTCGATTTGATGTCAATCAAAGTTTGCCAAACACCACGTTTCAATTCGTACCGCCGAAAGGCGCTGATGTCGTCGGTGACTAGATTTCGACCAACCAACGTTTGAGTTGCTCGCAGATTGCTGCGCTGCTGAGTAATTCCATGTGGTTGGTTTCACGGGCAATCCATCGTCGCGATGCGGGGATTTTTAGCTGACGATTCGGCGTCGCATGTTGCCCCAGCGCGCTATCAACTTGCACCAGTCCGTCGCCACCTGTGCCGTCCTCACCCAGCGTTGCGGCGATGGCGTAACAGGCGATCGCGCTTGGCAATGGCAATATTGCATCGGGTGATTTACTGCGGGCGAAGCGATCCTTGCCGTTCCAATCTTCGTCGATCACCGATCCAAAACGCAGGTCGGTGATACCGGCGCTGCGGATTTTGCCGAGTCGTGAAAACGCTGCCGTGTAGGGGCTGAAACCGAGTACGCGGTCAAGCCGATTGCCGCCGCGTTCGACTGGCGAGCCATGATGCGGCGTACCCAAAAAGAATACTTTCTTTAGACGCTGCGGCCATCTGTGGCGCGCCTCGCTGCCATAGTGACAGGCGCTGCGCGAGACCAAGCCGCCCATGCTGTGGCCAAGCAAGACAATTTGTTCGACCGGCACCGGCCAGATTTCTACCAGCACTTCAAGTAACTCGGC